>CANQBA010000007.1 GCA_947589545.1 uncultured Oscillospiraceae bacterium
CGGCTATGGAGGCCGCCCACGCGGCGGCGGAGCGCGTCCGGGCCGAGGCCAACTACTCCGGCGCCATGGACGGAAGCAGCTTTGTGGACATGGGGACATCAAAAACGCCTCCGTCGGAGAGCAAGACCTACACGCCGTCGCCCACGCCCGAGGCCTACACCCCGGCCCCCGCGCCGGAGCGGTACACCCCGGCGCAGCTCCCCAGCTATCAGCCGCAGACCGACGCGGTTAATCAGCTCTATGACGCCCAGCGGGAGGCGGCGCTGGCGGCGCTGAAGGGCGCCTATGAGGCCAATTCCTCCACGCTGGAGGCACAGCGCGCGGAGATCCCAGGCGTTTTCCAGACACAGCGCAACGCCACGGCGGCCCAGTCTGAGCTGGCGGGGCACAATTTCAACGAGTACGCCGCGGCATCCGGTCTCAACTCCGGCGCGGTGGGGCAGGCGGCCCTGGCCCGGTCCAACCAGCTCCAGGGGGATCTGACGGCCCTGGGACAGCAGGAGGCGGCGGAACAGCGCAAGGTGGACGCTCAGCTTGCCCAGCTGAAGATCCAGTATCAGAATGATATCGCCTCCGCCATCGCCCAGGGGGAGTACGAACGGGCGGCGGCGCTCTATGAGGAGTACAAGCGGGCAGCGGAATCCGCCGTCACCACGGCGCAGGCACAGGCGGACGAGAATTACCGGGGCTGGCAGTCGGGGGTGACGGGGGCGCAGTTTGCCGCCGATGAGAATTACAGGGCGTGGCAGTCCGGCGTGAACAACGCCCAGTTTGCCGCTGACGAAAACTACCGCTCCTGGCAGTCCGGGGTATCCGACAGGGCCAATGAGCTGGAAAATCAGTATGAGGACTACCAGCGCCGGCTCCAGATGGCCGAGCTCCAGGCCCAGTACGGCGACTTCTCCGGCCTCCGGGCGCTGGGGGTGGACACGTCGGCCTATGAGGCACAGCTGGCGGCGGCCCAGGCGGCCAAGATCTCCGGCTCCTCCTCTTCCGGCGGGAGCAGGACAGGCGGAGGGAGCGGCGCCAAAACGAGTATTCCGGCGCTGGGGACGAACGACTGGATGGACTATGTCATTTCCGAGGCCTCTGCCGCCGGCCAGACGATAGAGGACTACCTGCGCTCGCACAAAAGTGAATTGAACCTGACGGAGAGCAACGTCAAGCCCTACGCGGAGCGGGTGACGCAGTACCAGGGCGAAAAACAGACGCCGCAGACGTCCGGGACGCCCGCGCCAGATCCCGCCGCCGTGGCGGATTCGGAGGCCCACTACGCCGCGCGGCAGGCGGCGGCGACGCCTGTCGATCAGCTGGACGATCTCCAGGTCAACGGCAGTGGCAACGTGGTCGACCCCGGCCCCACGGCGTCCTTCCGGAAGCAGTTCCTCTATGAGTTTACACAGAGGGCCAACAGCGGGGCGGAGCTGCAGGAGCTTTACGACCAGCTGGACGTGGCCGTGGAGAACGGGTGGATCACCGAAGCGGAGGCGGAGAGCCTTCGGCGCAACGCGACGATCGTCTACGCCACGCATTTTGCCAAATAAGGAGGCGCACGTATGAGCATCAACAGCAAGCTGAGGCCTGTCACCATAGTCGGAGGCGGTTCCGGCACCTCCATCAAGTCCTCCACGTCCACCGCCACAGGGTCGACCATGCAGGAGATCCTGAACGCCGGCATGAAAAAGCGGGGCTATGAGGTGGAAAACAGCGTATTCATCAAAAGCGGCTCCGCCTCCGAGACGACCATGCAGGGGCTGTTGGAGGCGGGGATGCGCAAGCGCGGGTACAGCGTGGAGAACGGGGGATTTACCAAACCATCAAGGCCCCTTGAAGAGATCCGGGCGGATATCGACAAGGCCCAGGCGGATCTGGACGTTATCAACAAGACCACCATTCCCTTTTTTGAGGCCGGATGGCACAAGGAGCGCCGGCAGACAGCCCAGGATCTGGTCGACAAGCTGAAATCCGAGTGGAAGGAGGCCGCCGGATGGGATTATGACGCCTACGGCGACAGTACCCCCGGCGTCACCAAGGCAATCAACAAGGCCCTTGACGTGACGGGGGACGCGGCGCTAAGCGGCGTTTCCCAGTTCACTACAGGCGTTGCCAACACGGCGGATCTGCTGTTGGGCAAGCCCCTGGAGGCCGTGGGATGGAGGGACAATCCCCTCCGGGTAGGCGCGGACATCATGAATCAGTATAACGCGGAGCTGGCCCAGCAGGTGCAGAAATCGGCGGGAGACAGCAAGGCCGCCCAAACGGCGGCCCAGGTGCTCTCCGCCACCGTGGCGGCGGCTCCTATGGCGGTGATGGCGCTTCTCACCGGCGGCGCGTCGGCGGCGACGACCGCCTCCCTGGAGGCCACGGCGGCGTCCCAGGGGATGAATACCGCCCAGCTGGTGGGACAGTCCGTCTCACAGATGATGAAGAATCCCAACTACTGGACAAGCTTTGTCCAGGAGGCGGGGAACAATTACCGGGAGGCCCGGGAGTGGGCCGGGAGCGACGAGAAGGCGGCCATCTACGCCCTCACCGTGGGACTGGTCAACTCCGGCATTGAGGTGGGGCTTGACGGGGCCAGCGGTATCCAGGGCCTGGAGAGGGCTGTCCGGGAGGGCAATACCGGAGCACTGCGGCAGTTCTTGGATTCCGCCGGCGGCGAGGCGCTGGAGGAGATCGAGCAGGGCGTTGTGTCCCGGGGCGTGGGACAGCTTTTCGGTTCCGGGGCCAAGACCTTCAGCATGACCGATCCAGATGCTGTGATAAACCCCAAGACTATGCTGGAGGAGGGGGCCATGGGCGGCGCCGTGGGCGCGCTGCTCACCGGCGGCACCTATGCCGCCAACGCGGCCGCCCGGAGCGCTGCGTTCAATCCCTTTATTGAGGCCTATGAAATGGGACTGGCGCGGCAGGAGGCCGCAAACGCCCCTCAGAACGCGCAGGAGGCCCAGGGGACTCAGGGGGTGCAGACGGTCGCTCCCGTGGGCGAAAACGCTGTGACGCCCGACGTGGGGGCCGTGGCGGAGGCTGAGGGACAGACGGAGGGGACAGGACAGGGAAACCCGGTGATCGACGCGTATAACCGGGCCGTACAGGGGAGGAATAACGGGGAAGTTGATACCCCCGCGGAAGGACAAAAAAATACCACCCCGGAGGGCGGCGAAAATATCAGACTGACGGATGCTGACGTTTCCGAATACATGAACACCGGAAAAAGACTGTCTGTTAGAAACGCCAAGCAGGAAATGTTGAACAGCGGAAATTCTCCTGTACTTACAACGATCAAGCAGGTCAAAGAATTCATCGTTGATGCAATCAAAGGCAAGAGGTTAGGGGAAACAAAAGCCTACGGGAAAGTGGGGCGCAGGCTTGCCGATGCAGTAAACGCGAAAGCCCCGAGCATCAGCATTGACGGGTATTATATGGAGCTTGTTACCGACGAGCTGAAACACGCCTATGATAACCACAGCAGCCCCAAACAGAAAGGCGACATAGCCCTCACCGATGCGGATTTTGAAAACCTCCCAGATTATATCGATACGTTTGACGATGTGATCAGTGTGGAAAAATACAACGATAAGGTGAAGATTCGTCTTTCAAAGCAAATTAACGGCAAGGATTACATTATTGTCCTGGAGACTGTATCAAGCGGGAGAAAATCGGTACACCCTCAGGATGTCATCGGCATCTCAAATGAAAAATTTGCCGAAAAATATGGCGGAAGGATCGCAGGTTCCCAGAGGGCTGAAACGGAGATTTCCGAACAGCCAAATACCTCTCCGCATACCGATTACGATCCTTCCACCAATCCAAGTATATCACAGTCTGCGTCCGGTGTCAACACAGAATCCGGCACCTTCAATCCTGTGATAGAAGCGTATGAACAGGCAAAAGGGGCCCAGGAGGGCGGGTCGAGAAGCATTCCGGCTGCCCACGTAGGGAGCACAGGCATAGACGACGCCGCCATCCAGGGCCGTGGCGCTATTTTATCACCCGGCGCGGAGCTTGTCAACAGCGTTGTGGAAGACGCCCTGAACAAGGCCAAGAACCGGCGGGCCGACGTGAACGAGATCCTTTCTGTACTTGTGCGGCACGGGGACAATCCCGCCATTGCCACGCAGATGGCGGAGGCGTACAGGGGACTTACCGAAAGCGGCGCCTACGCCGTGGACGGGGCCGGGAAGCTCTACGAGACCGGCGGGGAGAACGATCTGAGCATCAACGAGCGGCAGGACGATTCTGTCCGGCTGGGGAAGCGGAACATAAACGCCTTTCAGTTCGACCATCCGGAGGTACACAGGTACTACGCGGAGGCCGCCGAGATGCTTTTGTCCGACTTTGGCATGACCACCAGGGGCGAGCGGATTTTCCGCTATGTGCCGGAACAGAGCAATCCCATCGTGACGGGCGTAAAGAGAAGCACCAGCGCGCCCATCGTTACGATGCTGGACGAGCTTGGCATGACCTATGAACGCGCTCAAGACGTGCTGGAGCGGATCATCAATGACCAGGGACAGGAGAATATCGCCGACGCGAAGCGGGTCGAAATGCTCCTGGACGACATTCTCAAGCATGGATATGAGAGCCTTTCCGGCCCGGTGGAACCCAACAGGGGCTACATCGAGACCCTTCGTAGGATGGGACAGATCGCGCCCGATGAGCTTACGGACACGGGGAACCGCCGCGGGGGCGGAGAGATCCGCACCGATGAAAACGGATACGCCGTCGTGGACGACTTTGATGAGGACGGCGGGGATATCCCGTCTATGGATAGGAACCTGAGCGCGGCGGAGAGGGGATTTGCGGACAATGCCTATAACCGCTGGGTGGAGAACGCCGAAGGCTTTCACCCGGAGGGGGAGAATGCGGTGCGAAATCCGTCTCTGCCGACGGTGAACCCCGACGGGCTCAAGACCTCCAAGGTGGGACAGACGGTGATGGAGGCCGCCAACACGCCGGAGGAGCGGGTCGTGGATATCCAGAACCGGTATGTAAAAGGCGGGTTGACCATCGCCTCCAGAACCAACGAGGGGCTTGTCCGGGAGGCCGTCACGAAGCTGGAGAGCGATCCGGCAGGGGCGCTGAAGGCGTGGCAGGACGACGTAAGAAACGGGAAAGTCAGCAATGACCTGGTAGCCATGGGCGCGGCGCTACTGGATTCGGAGCGGATCAAGAGCGACGGGGCCGTTTTTATGGACGTGCTGACGGACTACGTGAAGCTCTGCTCCACCGCCGGACAGGCGCTCCAGGCACAGCGCATCTATAAAGCACTGACGCCGGAAGGGCGGCTTTACATGGTCAAGAAGGTGGCCCAGGGGCTTTCTGAGGAGACCGGCACGCAACTGGATTTCAGGGCTGACATGGTGGAGGATCTGCTTCACGCCCAATCGGACGAGGATATGGACGACGCCCTGGATCGGATCTATGACCACCTGGCCGCGCAGATCCCCTCCACCTTTAAGGACAAGTGGACGGCGCTGCGGTACATGAACATGCTGGGGAATTTCAAGACGCAGATTCGGAATCTGGCCGGAAACTCCCTGATGTCCGGCATGAAAGCCGTCAAGAACGAGGTGGCGGCGGCCATCGAGTCGGCCGTCGCCAGAGTCAATCCCGACATGGAACGGACACAGTCTTTCCACGTGGGGAAAGCCTGGATGGATGCCGCCAAGGCGGATTTTGAGAATGTGCGGGAGGCCGCCCAGGGAAACGGTCGCTATGACGATTCGTCCCGGTCGGCTATTGAGCAGGAGATCCAGTCGAGACGGCGGATCTTTAAGACCCGCCCGCTGGAGGCGTACCGGAAGGTCACCAACTGGGCCACCAACGTGGGTGACGAGATCTTTATCAAGCACCACTACGCCAGGGCGCTGGCGGGATATCTCAAGGCTAACGGCGTTCGTGTGGAGCAGTTTTTGGAGGGGAATGTGGACCTGCAGCTCCTGAACCGGGCCACCGATTTTGCCATCCGGGAGGCCCAGGAGGCCACCTTCCACGACAACAACGCCTTTTCGGATTGGGTGTCCAAGCTGGGGCGGCGCAAGGACACGCCCAAGCTTGCCAAGCTGATAGGGGAGGGCGTTGCCCCCTTCCGCAAAACTCCCGCGAACGTGCTGGCGCGGGCCTATGAGTATTCCCCGGCGGGGCTTATAGACACCGCTGTGGAGACGACGAAGGCGGTCAAGGGAGACGCCACGGCCTCCGATGTGATCAACAGTCTGGCCCGGTCCCTGACGGGAACCGGCATTATGGCGCTGGGCTTTGCCCTGGCGGCCAAAGGATGGATCCGGGGCACCGGCGACGAGGATGACCAGGAAGTTGACGAGCTGATGAACCGGCAGGACTATTCCCTGGTTATCCCCGGGGTGGGCAGCTATACCATCGACTGGCTGACGCCGGCCACCATGCCGTTTTTCATGGGCGCAAACCTGTGGGATATCCTTGACGACGGGGAGATCAGCCTGGCAGATATGGATTCCGTGCTGGCAAAGTTCACCGAGCCGATCCTGGAGACCTCCATGCTGTCCGGCGTCAATGACGCCATTGCAAACGTGAAGTTTTCTGAGAACCACATGGGGCAGATCGCGGCGACTTACGCCCTGAGCTATGTCATGCAGGGGCTTACCAACAGCCTTTTGGGACAGATGGAGCGGACTTTCGAGCTAAACAGGATGACGACGTATACCTCTTCCGAGAATCCCATGCCGGATTGGCTGGAGAGGGCGCTGGGGCAGGCGTCGGCCAAGATCCCTGGCATCGACTTCCAGCAGACGGAGTACAGGGACGAGCTGGGGAAGACGGAATCCAACGGGAGCCTTGCGGAGCGATTTGTCGAGAACGTTTTAAGCCCCGGCTATTGGATGCCTACCCACGAGGGAGAAGCCCTTTACGACGAGCTGCAGGACCTCCACGATCAGACGGGGGCCAATCCCTGGCCGGACGCCTACCCGCCCAAGAGCTTTACCGTAAGCGGCGAGAAGCACGAGATGGGGCAGGCGGACAAGGAGCAGTATCAGCAGACGCGCGGGAGCATCTACGAGGATCTGGCGGGGCAGTTTTTCCGGGGCAAAAAGAACCTTTTCACCCCGGAAGAGGCCGTGGAGATCCTGACCGGGGTCGAATCCTACGCCGGGGCGGAGGCCAAAAAGGAGTTTTTCGAGGAGAACGACATTGACGCCAGCGTGAGCGGTAATTACATCGCGAAGGCGGTACTGGCCGCCAAGGAGGCGAAGATCCCCTTTGTGACGTATCTGGATTACCATCTCAAGACCGGCAATCTGACATACGAGAAGGGCGTCAGCGGGGCCAAGAAGGCCGCCGTGATGGATCTGATAGATTCCCTTGATCTCTCCAGGGAGCAGAAGGATTGGCTCTACCTGGACGCCGGATATTCCGAGAATACCATGGGCGAAGCCCCGTGGAACAAGAAGGAGTGATCACATGAAAACGGTTGAAGATGTATTCAAGGCCGCCATGGGGCTGATGGACGAGCTGAGCGCCACCGGCGAGGCAAAGACCAGCGACACGAAGGAGTACGAGTACAGGACGCCGGGGATCGTCAATATGATGATCTCCGAGTACCGCATGCTTGCCGGACAGGCCGGCGGCTTTGTGGCCGTGGAGAATCTGGAGGATTATATTCTCAAGATCGACGACACCTACGCCATCGGCGTCATGCAGTACGGGCTGGCGGCCAATCTCCTGGTCGACGAGAACCCCACCGCCGCCAGCTTCTACGAGCAGAGGTACGAGGAAATGCGGAATCTGTATTTCTCCCGGAGGCCCGCCGAGGACGGGGAGGAGATCGTGGATATGTACGGCGGGATAGAGTTTGGGAGGTTTGGAAGGTGGTGAGGTGTCCACTTGTCGAATAAAAAAGCCGGATTTCCGTAGCGGTCAGGTGTCCTTTTTGGTGTCCAGTTGAACCCCGCAAAAGCCGTTTGAAGCCTGCTGAATCGCTCGGCGGTCAGCCGCCGTAAAATGCGAAAAAACCCTTGAAACGCCTGCGTTTGCGGGTATTTCAAGGGTTTTTCGGTGGTCGGAGTGGCGGGATTTGAACCCGCGGCCTCTTGGTCCCGAACCAAGCGCGATACCAAGCTTCGCCACACCCCGGTGCCCATCTATTATAGATAGCGCGCGGAAAAATGTCAAGCATAAATTTTAAATTGCCGTCTGGTGCGCGGCGGGGAGGGAAGCGTTGACAAAGCGGGCGGATGATGGTAATATTTTTGAAAGAAAAGGGGGCGCGGATATGAGATCAGGACGCTTTCTTGGCGCCGTCGCGGCTTTCCTGGCCGTGGCGGGGATCATGAACGCCTGCGGGCGCGGGGAGGGGAGCACGGTGGACAGAAAAATCAGAAACTTGCCCGGCGATTTTACTTATACGATCACCACGGAGAGCCATACGGCGTCTTACACCGACGGCCAGGGGCGTGAGATCGCCCTTTACGGGCAGATCTGGAGGCCGGAGGCGGAGGGTGTCTACCCCGGGGTGATCCTCTGCCACGGTTTCAACGGGCACTACACGGACTTCCTTACGGAATGCCGCCGGTTCGCCGCGCGCGGATATGTGTGCTATGCCTTTGATTTCTGCGGGGCGCAGACGGGCGGCAAAAGCACGGGCCGGAACGCCCGGGAGTATACGCCGTACACCATGGTGGAGGATCTGTCGGCGGCGGTGACGGACATCGGGGTTCTTGCGTATGTGGACAAGAGCCAGATCTTCCTCCTGGGCGGCAGTCAGGGAGGGCTGGTGGCGGCGCTGGCGGCGGCGGAGCTGAAGGAGAAGATCGCGGCCCTGGCCATGTACTTCCCGGCTATGAACATCCCCGACGACTGGCGGGCATCTCCGGTGCGGGACACGCCGCTGATGGGGTATTCCATCGGCGCGGAGTATATCGGCTCCGTGCGGGAGCTGGATCCCTTCGCGGTCATTGGCGGCTACGGCGGGGATGTGTGCATCGTCTGGGGCGACAGGGACGCCCTGGTGGCGAAAAAAACTATTGACGCCGCCGTGACCGCCTACGGACAGGAGCGGGTGGAGCTGACGGTGATCCCCGGCGCCGGCCACGGCTTCGGCGGCGCGGCCCTGACGACGGCGGTGGACAAGGTGCTCTCGTTTTTTGAGAAACATACGTATGAAGGAGGTTTAACATGACGGAAATCAGATTGAACAACGGTGTGATGATGCCGCTGCTGGGCTTCGGCACCTATCAAATCACAGACCCGGAGGAGTGCCGGCGGAGCGTCGCCACGGCCATTGAGACGGGCGTCCGGCTCATAGACACCGCCCAGAACTACGGCAACGAGCGCGCCGTAGGGGAGGCCGTTCGGAACTGCGGCGTTCCGAGAAGCCAGCTTTTTATCACCTCCAAGGTGTGGTTTCGCAACCACGCCGGCGGGGAGTGCGCCAAAAGCGTTATGAGATCCTTGGAGCGGATGGGCCTGGACTATCTGGATCTGATGCTCATCCACTGGCCCTTCGGGGACGTGTACGCGGCGTGGCGGGATCTGGAGGAGCTCTACCAAAAGGGCGTCCTGCGGGCCATCGGCGTGTCCAATTTCTCGCCGGACAGGCTGGTGGATCTGATCAACTGGAGCCAGGTGGTCCCCGCCGTGGATCAGGTGGAGACGCATCTCTACTGCCAGCAGAAGACCGCCCACCGGTGGATGACCAAATACGGCGTGGTCCATGAGGCCTACGCCCCGCTGGGACAGAGCCGCATCAACGACATGTTCGCCCTGCCGGCTGTCCGGGCGGCGGCGGAGGAGCACGGCAAGACCCCGGCCCAGGTGGCGCTGCGGTTTTTGATCCAGCAGGGGATCGCGGTTATCCCCAAATCCGTCCGCCCGGAGCGGATACGGGAGAATTTCGACGTCTTTGATTTCTCCCTGACGGAGGCGGAGATGGCGGCGCTGGCCCTTGTGGACAACGACGCTCCCATGATCGGCACGGCCGCCACGCCCGAGCGCGTGGAGTCGTCCAAAAGCTGGACAAGCAGGGAGCTTTAAGCTTTACAGGGAGGAACACCATGCTGGAGCTTGAAAAATTTGAATGGACGAGAAGCCCCGCCGGCTTTTGCGTCCGGGACGGCGCGCTGGAGGTGGTCACAAAGCCCAGAACGGATCTGTGGCAGAGGACGTACTACCACTTCCGGAACGACAACGCACCGGTCTTTCAGATGAGCACGGAGGAGAAATACTTCTCCTTCACGGTGAAAACGGTCTTTGACAGCAAGCGGCGCTTCGACCAGTGCGGCGTGGTTGTGTATCTGGACAGCGAGAACTGGCTGAAGGCATCCGTGGAGTACGAGGATGGGAAGATCTCGCATCTGGGCAGCGTCGTCACCAACAACGGTTGGTCGGACTGGGCCACCACCGTCATCGACGCCTCCGTCAAGACCATGTGGTACCGCCTGAGCCGCCGGGAGGACGACTTCCGTCTGGAGTGCTCTCAGGACGGAGTGACCTTCTCCCAGATGCGCGTGTGCCACCTGGCCGCGGCCACGGGGGCGGTGCGCTTCGGCGTCTACGCCTGCAGTCCGGAGGACTCCTCCTTCCGGGCGGTCTTTACCGATATGGCCCTGACCGCCTGTCAGTGGCCGGCCCACGACGGCCAGCCGCCGGACAAAGAATGACCGGGCCGGCCGGGCACGGAAATTTCCGCTTACTTCCAGCCGCTTTATGGATGTGTTAATTGATACGTTAAATGATTGACAATTCGTCCGCGTTGGTCTACAATAGGAGAGTCCTATTTCGGATTCTACTCCGGGGACAGGGGGGACGCGTGTGAAGAAGGACGCGAGAGCGCCGGAGACGCTCAATCTGGAGATCCAGGACTTCATCGGCATCTACCGCGGCGTCGTAGGGCGGTTCGGCATGTCTGAAAACGAGTTCTGGATCTGGTACGCGCTGATCGCCCTGGACGGCGGCTATTCCCAGCAGGACATCTGCGGCATTCTGTCCCTCTCCAAGCAGACGGTGAACACCATCGTGAGCCACATGGTGCGCAAGGGCTTTGCCTTTCTCACGGTGATCCCCGGCACCCGCAACAGGAAAAGGATCTGCCTGACGGAGGCGGGGAAGCGGTACGGCGAGGGTGTCGTGCGGCCTCTTTTCAACGCCGAACGCAGGGCGCTGGAAAAGCTCCCGGAGGAGGAGCGAACCGTCTGCGCGGCTGTCTTTCGGAAGTACATCTCCCTTTTAAAAGAGGAGATGCGCGCCTTTCAGCACGGCGCGGAGGTGGCGGGATGAGTCTTGTCAGGTGTCTTGCGTATCTTGCCCTAATCGGGGCGTCCGGCTTCCTGCTGGGGAGGCTCGTGCCCAAGCGGCTGTTCCGCGCCGACCGGTTCCCCTTCCGCCTGTACGCCTGGGAGCAGGAGGGGAAGATCTACAACCGGATAGGCGTGCGCCGGTGGAAGGAAAAGGTGCCGGATATGAGCGCCATCCTCCCCTGGGTGATGCCCTCCAAGAAGCTGCCCAAAAATGCCACGGCGGAGCATGTGGAGCGGATGATCCAGGAGACGTGCGTGGCCGAGTGGATCCACGGCCTTTTGTGCATCCTGGGCTTCGGGTGCGTCCTGATCTGGAAGGGGTTCTGGGGATGGGCCGTCTCCGTTCTCTATCTGCTGGGGAATCTCCCCGACATTATCATCCAGCGCTATAACCGCCCCAAGCTTGTGCGGATCCTTGAGAGAGAGAAAAGGCAAAAGAGAGCTTATGAATAAAGTGATCATTTTGAGCTGCCATACAGGACAGGGACATAATTCCTGCGCGGAGGCCATCCAGGAGACCTTTGAGGAACAGGGCGTGGGGTGCGATATCCGCGACGGCCTGGCGCTCATCTCTCCCGGCGTCTCCCGGTTCGTGTCCTGGGGCCACAGCTTTATGTACAGATATCTCCCCGGCCTTTTCCGATGGGGCTACCGCGTCAACGAGGAGCACCCCGGCTTTCTGGAGGAGGGCTCGCCCATGATCTGGCTCCTGAAAAGGGGCACGGGGCGTTTGCGGGAGCTTCTGGAGACGGGCGGATACGACACCGTCATCTGCACCCACATGTTTTCGGCCCTGATGGTGTCGGAGCTGATGAAAAAGACGCCCCTGCCGGTGAAAACGGCCTTTGTGGCCACGGACTACACCTGCTGTCCGGGGACGGAATTCTGCTTTTTGGATAAGCACTTCCTGCCCTGCGGCTCCCTGGGGGGCGTATACCGGGACAACGAGCTCTTCCGGCAGCGCGCCGTCGTCACGGGGATACCCGTCCGGAAGCAGTTCTGGACCGGCCAGGGGAAGGAGGAGGCCAAAGCGGCGCTCCATATCAGCCTCCGGCACAAGCATCTGCTGCTGATGTGCGGCAGCATGGGATGCGGCCCCATCATCGACCTTCTGCAGGAGCTGACGCGTCAGCTCCCGCCGGATTTGGAGGTGTCCGTCATCTGCGGCACCAATGAGCGCCTCCGGGAGAGGTTGGCGGAGCAGTACAGGGGCAATGAGCTGGTACATATCGTGGGGTATGCCGACGACATCTCCCTCTACATGGACTCCGCGGATCTGTACCTGACAAAGCCCGGCGGCATCGGCGTCACGGAGGCGGCCGCCAAGAGACTGCCCATGGTGTTTGTGGACGCCGTTTCGGGCTGTGAGAAATACAATATGGACTTTTTTACCGGGATGGGTGCGGCCATCACCGACCCGTCCATCCCGCGTCTGGCCGGGAAATGCCTCCGGCTCCTGGCCTCCGACGAGGAGCTTGAGAAGATGCGGCGGGCCCTGCGCGCCTATGACCAGCCCAACGGCGCCCGGCGTATATATGAGGAGCTTAGCAAGTGAACACCACCATACACGAGGAAAAAAGAAGGCTTGTGGATTACCGGAAGTTCCGGTTCAGCAAGCTGAATACCCCGGAATTTGAGCACCTGAAATACCTCCTTTTCTGGCCCGTGTACGGCCTGCTGTTTTTGACGGTGGAGCGGCTCTGGATCCGGGACAGCTACACCCCCATCCACTGCGCCCTGGACGACGCCATCCCCTTTTGCGAGATTTTTCTGATCCCGTACCTCTTCTGGTTCGTGTTCCTGGTGGGGATGCTCCTCTATACGCTCCTGCTGGACACCCGGGCCTTCAAGGGGATGATGCGGTTCATCATCGTCTCCTACACGGCGGCCATCCTGATCTACATGCTCTTTCCCAACTGCCAGCAGCTCCGGCCCTTGGCCTTTGAGCGGGACAACGTCCTCACCCGGTTCATCGCGCGGTTTTATGAATTCGACACCAACACCAACGTCTGCCCCTCCATCCACGTCATCGGCTCGGCGGCGGTGATGTTCGCGGCCTGGGACAGCAGGGACTTCCGGACCCCCGCCTGGCGGGCGGCCTTCTGCGTCATGGCCGTTCTGATCTCCGTCTCCACGGTCTTTATCAAACAGCACTCCGTCCTCGATCTGCTGGCGGCCGTGCCCGTCTGCGCCGCGGCGTACCTTTTTGCCTACGGAAAAAAGAGGAAAATAAGTCTTAGCCGCAAGCGGTGAAAACGCGTGTTCTCACCGCTTTTTTCATGCGCGGATCCTGACTGAAATATGCGATTTTTCTCATTTCCGGTTGTTTTCTTCCGCCGGATGTGCTATGATGCGGTATAAGAGAACGCAATTTACAGAGAGGACGGTGATCGTGCCGTGGAGCAGGAGAAGGGCAATTTCCGGGGCCGGGTATTCGGCGGCTTTGACCGGCAGGACGTGATCGACTACATCGAGTCCCTGGCCATGGAGCGAAACGCCCTGAGCCGGGAAAATCAGGAGCTTCAGGAGCGCCTCTGGGAGCTGGAGGAGCGGGCTCGCGCGCCAGAGGAGCCGGACGGCGCCGATGAGCGCCGGCGGGAGATCGCCGGGGCGCTGGAGGAGGCGCGGGAGCTTTTGCGCTCGGTGAAGCGGGAATACGACGCCCTGTGCGCTGACGTGAAGATCAACGCCGCCCAGGCCGAGGGGGAGCTCAAGACCGTCTCCGCCCGCCTTGCCGGGATCCAGGCCGCCCTGGGCTCGGCGGGGGAGAAGCTGGAGGAGATCGGCGACAGACTGAAGATAAGCGAGGAATGACCGTTGCAGAACATCTTTGATATCCGGGCGGAGGAGCTCAGAGCTTACGCGCCCCAAATGCGCTTTGGCGACCGGGTTCTGCTCTCCGGGACGATCTACACCTCCCGGGATCAGGCCCATATGGCCATCTTCCGCCTCCTGGACGCCGGCGAGCCCACGCCCTTTCCCCTCAAGGACGCCGTCATTTATTACGCCGGCCCCACCCCCGGCCACGACGGCCTGCCCACCGGGGCCTGCGGCCCCACCACCTCCAGCCGCATGGACGGCTTTACCCCCCGGCTTCTGGATCTGGGCCTGGCCGGGATGATCGGGAAGGGCCTCCGCTCCGATGCGGTGCGCGATTCTATCGTGAAAAACGGCGCCGTATACCTGTGCGCCGTGGGCGGAGCGGGAGCGCTCATCGCCAAATCCATCCGCTCCATGGAGGAGATCGCCTTCCCCGAGCTGGGCTGTGAATCCGTCAAGCGTCTGGAGGTGGAGAAAATGCCCCTCCTGGTGGGCATAGACCCCCACGGCGGCGACATCTTCCGGGAGGGCGTCCGGCGGTACAGAACAGCCTGAAAATTCAGCGATTTACCATAGCAGGGAATTGATCGTTTTATGTTAACCAACCTGTTGACATAAAACGATTTTTTATGTCTGTTTCATTTGAAAAAATGATAAATCTTGCTGAATTACAAAAAAATGTTGCAATTTTCGGGAAAAAGGCCCATAATAAAGATGAGCGTGCTCTGGCAGGAACGCCAAAAATGCGCCGCGCGAAGGGTGAGATCGTGAGCTTTGACTCGGCTTTTTTCCTCTTTTGCTATTTCCCGGCTGTGTTTGTGATCTATGCCCTTGTGCGAAACGAGCGGGCGCGAAACGGCCTCCTGCTGGCCGCCGGTCTGGCGTTCTACACCCTGGGGAGGCTCTTCGATCTGCTGCTTGTCCTGCTTCTGGCGGGCATGACCTACGCGCTGGGGCGGCTCATTGCCCGCGGGCGCGGGGCCAGAGCGGCGGCCGTCGCGGCGGTGCTTCTGAACCTGGGCGTTTTAGTGTTTTTCAAGTCCGTTGAAGCCTTCACGGTGCGTCTGGCGGGGAGCGATTTCTGGATGAAGCTCCTGTTCGCTTCCCCCGCGCCGGCGGCACTGACCGCCCCGCTGGGGATCTCCTTCTTCACGTTTAAATGCGTCTCCTATACCGTCGATACATACAGAGATCCGAAAAACGCCGCTGGAGGCTTTGGAAGCTTCCTGCTCTACGTCACCTTCTTCCCGGAGACCGTCTCCGGGCCGCTCTCCCGGTACCGGGAATTCGCCCCTCAGCTGACAGGCAGGCGCGTCACGGCGGAGCGGGCGGCGGGGGGCCTTTGCCGGTTCATCCGGGGCCTTGCCAAAAAGCTCTTTCTGGCCGGTGCCTCGGGGGCCGTGGCCGACGCCGTTTTCGCCTATACGGGCCCGGCGGACATGCGCCTTGCCTGGGCGGGGGCGGTGTGCTTTACCCTGCAGCTCTTCTTCGATTTCTCCGGCTATTCCGATATGGCCATCGGCCTTGCCGGCGCCTTCGGCTTCACCTCGCCGGAGAACTTCAACTACCCCTACGCCGCCGTGTCCGTCACGGACTTCTGGCGCAGGTGGCATATGAGCCTGTCAGGCTGGTTCCGGGACTATGTCTATATCCCCCTGGGCGGCAACCGGAGGGGAAAGCTCCGCACGGCGCTGAATAAATTCACTGTCTTCGCCCTCTGCGGCCTGTGGCACGGCTTCGGCCTCACCTATCTTTTGTGGGGCGTCTGGCACGGCCTGCTGGCGGGACTGGAGAGCCTGAAGGTGCTGGATGTGCCCCGTTGGCGAAAAAGCCGGGCGGGCGCCGCCGCCGGCCATGTCTATACGCTTCTGGCGGTGTTGTTGGGCTTTGTGATGTTCCGTGCCGGCAGCGCCGGACAGGGCTTCTCCCTTATCGGCGCGCTGTTTACCGGCTTCTCCTTCACCCCCGCCGGCACGGCTTTGCTCCTGCGGGCCTTTGACGGCAGAACGGTATTTCTCCTGATCCTGGGAGCGCTCTTTTGCTTCCCCTGGATGGACAGGCTCCCCTGGCGAAAGGACGCCGGCTGGTTCCGGGCCGTCCAGCTGGGGGTATACGCCGCCCTCTTTGCCCTGTGTCTCACGGAGCTGGCGGCGGGGGGCTTCACGCCCTTTATCTACGCGCGTTTTTGAGGTGGCGGGATGGAAAAGAGAGAGAAAATAATTTCCGCCGTATTTGTGGCGGTGATCCTGGCCCTCTGCCTCATTCCCTCTGTAGGCATGGCAATAAGCGGCCCCTCCCAGCCGGGCCCCAACGAGATCCTGGCCCAAAAGCCGGAGCTTTACGACGGGGACGGCGTCAATCCGGCGGTGCTCCGGGACACGGTGAGCTTTGTGGAGGACAGATTCTTCGGCCGCAGCCAGTTGATTACCTGGGGACGGGAGCTGTCCGCCGGGATCTTCGGCTCCGTCAACGCCGAAAGCGTCGCTGCCGGCCGGGACGGGTGGCTCTATTACGCCGAGACGCTGGACGATTACGCCGGCGTCAACGGCCTGACAGACCGCCAGCTTTACGCCGCCGCCAGAAACACGGCGCTGATGGAGGAGTTCTGCCGGGAGCGGGGGATCTCCTTTGTCTTCACCCTGGCCCCCAATAAAAATTCCCTCTACCCCGGCCATATGCGCCCCGCCCTGAAGGAAGGGGAGCGGGACGCGGAGCGGTTTTATAAGCTCCTGGACGAAATGGGAACGGACTATCTTGACCTCTACGCGGTGTTCAACGCCCGGGAGGAGACGCTGTATTTCGCCCACGACTCCCACTGGACAAGCCGGGGCGCGGCCCTGGCCGCCGACGCCATCAACGGCGCGCTGGGCCGGGAGAGCCGCTTCTTCGCCGGGGAATTCACCCCGGAGGCCCACACCGGGGACATCTTCGCCATGGTCTATCCCGCAGCCAGGGACGCAGAGCCGGATATGGTTCCCGCCGAGCCGCCGGCATATACCTTCGGCAACGGCGGCACAAGGCCGGACAGCATCACCATCAATACCGAGAGCGCCGGCGACGGGATGCTCCTGTGCTATCGCGACTCCTTTGGCAACGCCCTCTACCCGTACCTGGCCGCCTCCTTCGGCGCGGCCCGTTTCAGCCGGGCGCCCCGGTATGATCTGCTGGCGGCCTCGGAGCTGGGTGCGGACGCCCTGGTGGTGGAGCTGGTGGAGCGCAACATCGGCTATCTTATAGAGTATCCGCCGTTGCTGTTGGCCCCCCGGCGGGAGCTTACGCTCCCCGCCCCGACGGCGGGGGAGGTGCGGGTCTACGCCGACAACGCCGAGATGCCCGGTTACGCCGTGGTGTCGGCGGCTCTGCCGGCTGTGTCCGACGATACCTCCCCGGTATACGTCTCCAACGGCGAAGGCGTCTATGAGGCGATCCTCACCGGGGACGGCTTCACTGCCCTCCTGCCCGCCGCTAACGGCCCCTGGAGCTTTGCCTTTTATCAAAACGGCGTCCTCACGGCATATAAAGCCGTTTAATGCTTTTGATCATTCGGAGGAAAGGTATATGAAAAAGATAACGACTCTCCTCATGCTGGCGGCCTTGGCGCTGTCGCTGGTCTCCTGCGCGGGGACGAACGGCGACACGGCGGAGGACACCGCCGACTACGGCGCCGGCCTCTCCGGGATACAGGTTCCCGAGACGGACTCGTCCGCGCCCGACACCGGCGGCCCGGACGACAGGGTGCCCGCCACCGAGGACACCGCGCCGGATGACACCGCGCCGGACACCACTGCGGAGACGGAGCCCCTCACAGAACCCCCCACGGAGCCGGATACCACCGCCGAGACGACGCCTCCCACGGAACCTCCCACAGAGCCTCCCACGGAGCCTCCCACGGAACCTCCCACAGAGCCGCCCACGGAGCCGCCCGCGCAGGAGCTGACCACGGAGGAGAAGATCTCCATCGTCAGATCCCTCATCGACAGCCCTGTGAGCCGGCTCTACGAGGCCATCGGCGAGCCAGATTCCTCCAGCTATACCCCCAGCTGCCTGGTGGACGGCGAGGACGGGGAGCTTTACTATGACGGATTTACGGTCTATACATTAAAAACAGCTGAAGGGGAAACGGTCTATGAGGTGGAATGATTTTTTCAAAAAAGCCACGGCGGCGCTTCTCTGCGCCGTCCTGCTGACGAGCCTTCTTGGCGGCTGTATGGCGGCCAGCGGCCTTACGGAGGAGGGCGCGGGGCAGGAGAGCGAGCCGGCGGAAGACACGGCATCCGCCACGGACGGCGAGCTGTCCCCGGGGACGCCGCCGGACGGCGAGGAACCCGCCGATGAGCCTGCTTTCACCCCTCCCGCGCTGATCGATGGAGGCGGCGTCCATACCGGGTATATCCGGGGCAACGGCGACGGCGGCGTTCACCCCGACCAGGAGCTCACCCTGGGCGAGGCGGCGGTGATGCTGTTCAGAATCCTGGCCGCGCCCGGCCCGGAGCGCGCCGCCTTTTCCGATGTCTCCCCGGACGCCTGGTACGCCGATGCCATCGGGTATCTGGCGGCTGTTGACGTGCTTGACGCCTCCGCCCAAAGCGTCGAGCCGGATCGGGTCATCACCCGCAGCGAGTTTTTTGCCATGGTCACCTATCTTCTGGCGGGCCGGGCGTTTGAAGCGCCGGACAGCGCGTTCCCGGACGTGCCGGCGGAGCACCCGTATGCCCGCGAGATTGCCTACGCCGCCTCCATGGGCTGGATCCGTGGGGACAACGGCGGCAATATCATGCCGGACAAGCCCCTCACCAGGGCTGAGACGGTGACCGTCATCAACCGGCTCATCGGCGCCCAGCCTGACCGGGCGTATATGAAAAATCTTTTCTTCTCCCCGTTTTCGGATCTGTTCGCCACCCACTGGGCGTATTATGATATCATGGAAGCCGCCGTGGAGCACACTCACATGGCCGACGGCGGCGGCCCCTGGATCTCCGCCGACGTGGAGAGCCTGAAAAAACCCGAGGGCTTCTATTTCACCGGCCTTGACTACTATTATATCGGTTCCGACGGGATGCCGCTGAGGAACGCCTCCCAGGGCGGGCTCTATTTCGGCGCCGACGGGCGCTATACCAGCGGGGACGCCGTCATCGACGGGTATGTGATGGAAGTGCTGGAAAGTATCACCTTGCCCACCATGACTCCCATGGAGAAGCTGCGGGCCGCCTATAACTACACCCGGGACACCTTCACCTATCTCCGCCGCAACTATTACGAGATGGGCGACACCAGTTGGGCGGTCAAGGAGGCCACCACCATGTTCTCCACCAAGCGCGGCAACTGCTACTGCTTCTCCGCGGTGTTTTACTTCCTGGCCAAACAGCTGGGCTTTGACGCGGTTCTGATCTCCGGCAAGGTCAACAACCGCAACCCCGTGCCCCACGGCTGGGTGGAGATCCCGGAAAACGGCCAGATGATCATGTACGACCCGGAGCTGGAGGCGGCACAGCGGAAATCCGGACATATGCAATACGACTTCTTCCATATGGCGTATGACGAGACGCCCTGGAGATACTGGAGATGACCGAGGTCAATGAAGAAGCGGACGATAGCCATTCTGACGGCCGCGCTGGCCGTCCTGCTGGCGGCGGGAGCAGGGGGAATCTACGTTTTCTTCCTGCGGCCCTATCGTGACGCGGTCACCGCCATCCCCCAGACGGGCGCGATGCTCTCGGAGGACGAGGACGGCGGCCTTACGCTGTCCTGGCCCCGGGCGGAAAACGCCGACGACTACGTGGTGGAGCTGAAAAACGGCAGAACTACTGTCTGGTCGGGCACTTTTTCAGGAAATTCGTGCGTTCTTCCCGGGCCGGAGGCTCTGCGTGGCGCCACGGCGTTGACCGTCACCCCCAGAAGGGCCTATCCGACGCCGGCCGGCGACAAAATGCGCTCCTGCGACCGGCCCCTGAGGGCGGCTTTTCCCGCCGCGCTTCCCTCCTTTTCCAATCTTAAGAGCACCCTGGACGCCGACGCGGACGTGCTGACCCTGACCTGGACGCCGGTGGAGGGGGCGGTCTATACCGTATCCGCCGCCGACGGGACGGCTCTGCTCACCACCTCCGGCGGGGAGGCGACTCTGACCTTCGGACAGGATATCCCCATGCCTGCCAAGGACGAAGATGTCTCCTTCACCCTCACCTATGCCCTCCCCGGCGGGGAGGTGGCTTTTTTCAGCCGCTTCAGCGCCCGCGTGGATGTTTCGGGGGAGGATCTGCGGGGCACGCGGCTCCTTTTGCAGGTGGAGGAGCTGGGAAACAACTATTACCGGTTTACCTGGAACGAGACGCGGGGCCGGCGGTACGAGCTTCAGACCCAGGATCCCCTGGGCCAGTGGCAGACCCTGGCTGTCAGAACGGACGCGGAGGAGCTCTCCTGCACGCTGGGGCCCTTTCCGCCCTTTACGGATCAGTTCTTCCGAGTGATCGCCGTGGGCGGTCACACCCTGCCGGACAGCGATTTCGCGGCGGAGCCGGCGGAGACGTCTCTTTTCACCGGCCCCACCGTCGTGTACGCCACCGTCTGGGTGGTGAAGGATCTGGACGTCTGGGCCGACACCGCCAAATCCGCCCGGGTGGGCCGCGCCACAACGGACAAGTCCTACTGCGTCATGGGGGAGGAGGAAGGGTTTTTCCTGATCTATATCGACGGCGCCAAGGGGTATGTGGACAGCTCCTGGTGCCTCATCAACCTTCCGGATTACATGGGAGACCTGGCCTCCTACGATATTCGGAACAGCTACGACGCCATCTATATGGTGCATGATTACGGCATCCCCGGCATCACCAATACGGTGATCACCGGGTATGAGCAGGTGGGCTCCGACTACTACACCGTGACGGAGGAGCGCACTCTCCGGCCGGAGACGCCGGAGACGGATATATCGGAAACGGACGTGTCGGAAACAGATACGGCAACGACGGAATATGCCTATGAGGCGTTCCGCCAGCAGTATGTCCCGGGGCCGGTGGAGCTCCGCAAGCCCTCGCGCTTCCTGGTTCCGCTTTTGTATCCCACCGCGAAAAAGATCTTGGAGGCCGCCTTGGCCGCCCGGGAGGACGGGTACAGGCTGAAAATATACGACGCGTACAGACCGTATATCGCCACGCGGTTCCTTTTTGACCTGACCGAGAGCCTGCTCCAGACCCAGGTGCCGGAGGAGGTATACAGCCGGATGGCCGGCGATATGTGGACGGACTACCTGGACTGGCTGGCAAGACCGGCGGAGACACCGGAGCAGGGGAGCGGCACGGGGACGGAACCGGCCCCGGAGGAGCTCCGGCCCACCTTCTACACGGTGATGACCGACGGCCGCTACGGCATCGGCTCCTTCCTGGCCAGAACCGGCTCCACCCACAACCAGGGCGTAGCCGTGGATCTGACGCTGGAGGTGATCTACTCAGGCCGGGAGCTGGAGATGCAGACGGCCATGCACGATCTGAGCTGGAATTCCGTGCTGAAGTACAACAACGACAACGCCAACCTCCTGCAAAAATACATGACCTCCGCCGGCCTGGGTACCCTCTCCAGCGAGTGGTGGCACTTCCAGGACAACGAGCTGCGCAAGGCGCAGAGCATCCCCCTGCGCCAGCAGGGCGTCACCCGCGCCGGATGGACAGCCGACCCCAACGGCTGGCGCTACAGAACCGCGGAGGACACATATTTAAAGGACGGCGTCTACACAGTGGACGGCAGAAGCTACACCTTCGACGAAAACGGCTACGCCGATTACACCGCCTGGGAAAATTGACCCGGAAGTAGACATAACATTTCACCCAAGGTGACATAACACGATCCCGCCGGATTTCCCGGCGGGATCGTGTTGCAAGACGGGTTATGTAAACTAAAAACATTATGTCTACCAATAATGTTATGTCAACGAATCAAGTTAACATAACATTATTCTGCCTGGCCGCCGCCTGGACGGTGTGGGCAACGAGCACGGCGGTGGTGACGGAGCCGACGCCGCCGGGGACGGGGGTGATGGCCCCCACCACAGGCTCCACCGCCTCGAAATCCGCATCGCCTGCCATCTTGCCCTCGGCGTTTGTGTTGATGCCCACGTCGATGACGGTTTGGCCAGGGGAGACGTGCTGTTTTTCCAGGGCGTTCAGATGGCCAACGGCGGCCACGATGATGTCCGCCCGCTTTGTCTCCGCGGGCAGATCGCGCGTGCGCGTGTGGCAGACGGTGACAGTGGCGTTGCGGGCGAGAAGCAGCTGGGAGACGGGCTTGCCGATCACCAGACTGCGCCCCATGACCACGGCCCTTTTTCCGGCGCAGTCCACGCCGTAGTGATCCAGGATCTCCACGCAGCTCTGGGCGGTGCAGGGGCAAAAGCCGTGCCCGTTTCCGGTGAACACCCCCGCCAGGGAGCCGTCGGTGATGCCGTCCACGTCCTTTTCAGGTGACAGCGCGGCGCGGATCCTGGCGTCGTCGATGTGCTTCGGCAGCGGCCGGAAGATCAGAACGCCGTGGACGGAGCCGTCGCGGTTCAGCTCCTCGATGACCTCCAAAAGCGCCTCCTGGGCGATATCCTCCGGCAGGACGACGCTCCTGGCCTCCACGCCCACCGCGCCGCACCGCTTGACGGCTCCGCGCTCATAGTAGATATCCGCGTCGTTCTCCCCAACGCGCACCAGCGCCAGGGTGGGGACGATGCTTCTTTCCCGGAGCTGTGATGCCCCAGCCTTTGTTTTTTCGTTCAGCGCCGCCGCCACCGGCGCGCCCTTCAGCAGTTCCGCCATGCAGATACCCTCCGTCCGTTTTTCCTCAGTATATTTCACTTTCCCCCGGCTGTCAACCTCAGACCGTATCCCGAATTTCAAGAAAGCCAGGAACAAAGTCTGTCCCTGGCTTTCTGCTTGTCAAAAAAGCCCGTCAGGGCTTTTTCAAGATGTTTACCGTCCGCCGGTCATGCTCCCGCTGCCGGTGCCGTAGCCGGAGGCGCCGTTGCCGGCCCCGTCGGAGGTGGCGCCGGTGCTGCCGCCATTGGTCATGCCGCCGCCGTAACCGGTGGTGCCGCTGCCGCCGGAGCCGTAGCTGCCGTTGCCGTTGGCGTTGCCGCCGGTGGTGCCGTTGCCCACGGCGCCATTTGCTGTCCCGTTGCCGTTGTCGTTTCCGTTCCCGGTGATGTCGTTCACCCCGTCGCGGATGCCGTCGCCCACGTCGTCCATGGCGTCTCCGATGCCCCGGCCCAGATCGTCCAGGCCGTCGCCGATGACGCCGTCCTTGGTGTTGTCGCTTCTGTCGGCGTCGGACGCGCCGCAGGAAGCCAGAGAGAGCGCGAAGACCAGCGCCAGAACAATATATATTGTTTTTTTCATGTTTATCCTCCTCATTTGGCTCTTGCTGATAGTCAGAAGGCCGTGAAATCAAATGCGAGTCTATTATTTGCGCCCGCCGCCCGTTTGATACGCCGCCCTGAATGTACCGGATCTGGCGTTTTTTGCGCAAAAAAGCGGAGCCGCATATACAACTCCGCTTCTTTTATATCGTTGTTTTTTCGCTTACGCGCTTATACCGTCGCCTCGGAGTGGATCACCGCCGCCAGCCGCAGCTCCTCCTCCCCGTAGGGCTCGAAAACCAGCCGCAGAATCGACCAGTCGCCGTAGGCGGCCTCCGCCGTGCCCGGATAGCACAGATCCACGAAAGACGCGCCGGGGAAGATGTCGGTGACGTTCTCCCGGGCGTTGCCCACCCGCAGGGTATAGTTCACCGTCACCACGGGGGCGCAGGTGTAGTCCCGGTTGGTGACGTATCTGGCCAGATACTCCCCCACGGTCATGCTGATAGGTTCGCCGCTGTCGGGCCTTACGCCCCAGATGAGCTTGGCGGTGTTGGAGCCGAAGCTCTCCACCTGCCGCGCGGTGAAGGAGAGGTTGGAGGTCAGATTCACCGTGGCGATGGGAGAGAAGACCACCCCGTAGTCCGGGTGCACGGTCTCGGCCAGCGCCTCAAAATCGCCGTTTTTCAGATACGCCGCCGTGTCCAGAGCGGCTTCGGTCAGCGCCGCGTTGGATACGGGCGCGGCATTCAGCGCCGCTTCGCCGCCTTTCTCGCGGGTCATCGCCGGGATCAGGGTATAGAGCGTGAAAAGCGTCAGTAAAACGCCCGCCAGCAGGCCCGCCACAGCGTAGATCAACACGGATGCTTTTTTCATCGGACTCCCTCCCTTCAAACAGTCGTCGCCGAAAAGTTCTCTATGCTCCTATTTTAATACGAAGATACCCTCTTTACAACAAACAAATGGTTACAATTTACAACGAAAAAAGAAAAAATTGCGGGTGCGTCCCCGCCGCCCGCCTGAATGGGGATCCGGCCCGGTAAAATGCACAAATTATGAAAGTGACAAAGGCATAAAAATTCATATTCATATGAAAATGCCTTTCATCCCTTGCCAAAATGCAGGATTGCGCATATAATGGCTACAAAATCAATAACAAGACAGGGGACACACACCATGAAAAGCTTATCAACCGCCGCCTCCGCCATCAAACCCTCCGCCACCCTCGCCATCAACGCCCTCAGCCAGGAGCTGAAGGCCCAGGGCGTGGACGTGGTCAGCTTCGGGGCCGGCGAGACCGATTTTTACACCCCCGACCACATCAAGGCCGCGGGCATCGCCGCCATCGAGGGCAACAAGTCCTACTACACCGCCTCCTCCGGCGTTGCCCCGCTGAAAAAGGCCATCTGCGGGTATCTGGACAAGACCTTCAGCGTGAAATACGAGAACAAAAATATCTGCGTCACCTCCGGCGCCAAGCATGTGCTCTACGTCGTCATGCGCGTGATGCTGAACCCCGGCGACGAGGTGATCCTGCCCGCCCCCTATTGGGTCACCTACGAGGAGGCTATCCGCATGTGCGGCGCCGTCCCCGTCATCCTCAAGACCGACGAGTCCACCCGTTTCAAGATCAGCCCCCAACAGCTTCAGGACGCCGTCACGGAGAAGACCAAGGCTGTCATCCTGACAAACCCCTCCAACCCCACCGGTATGCTCTACTCCGAGGAGGAGCTTCGCGCTCTCGCCAGGGTCATCGTGGACAACGACCTCTACCTCATCGACGACGAGATTTACGCCACCTTAGTCTACAACGGCAAATTCGTCTCCGCCGCCGCCATCGACCCAGAGCTCTATGAGCGCACGGTGATCGTCAACGGCGTCTCCAAGACCTACGCCATGACCGGCTGGCGCATCGGCTTCGCCGCCGGCCCCGCCCAGATCATCAAGCTGATGGACACCTACCTCAGCCACTCCACCGGCAACGCCAGCAACATCGCCCAGTACGCCTCCATCGCCGCCTACGAGGGCAGTCAGGAGTGCGTGGAGAAGATGCACGCCGAGTTTGCCAAGCGCCGCGCGTACTTTGTCGAACGCGTGGAGGCCATGGATCTGGTGAGCTGCCTGCCCCCCGACGGAGCGTTCTACATCTTCATGAACGTCAGCCGCACCTTCGGCATGACCCTGTGCGGAGAGAAAATAAACGACTCCTCCGACTTCGCCCAGGCCCTTTTGAAGCACGGCCTGGTGGCCACCGTCCCCGGCGTGGCCTTCGGCTCCACCGATCACATCCGCTGGAGCTACGCCACAAGCCTGGAGAACATCAAAAAGGGCCTCGACCGTCTGGAAAAATTCCTCCATAACGAGCCCGCCGCCCAGAACTGAGCCCTCCTCCCTCCCGCAAGACGAAGCCTTGCGGGAGAGATTTTTTTATCTCCACCCATAATAGAAGCGGGACAAAATACGTCTTGAAGGATGAAAGGGCCTTTTTACAAATCAAATCGACTTAAGGAGGTGCGCGCGTGGAGGATACCGAGCTTGTGGAGCTTTTCTGGGCCAGAGACGAGTCCGCCCTGGCGGGTGTGTCGGAGAAATACGGCGGCCTGTGCCGGCAGCTGGCCCGGCGGCTTCTGGGGAGCGACCGGGACGCGGAGGAGTGCGTCTCCGACGTACTGCTGCGCCTGTGGGAGTCCATCCCGCCCCAGCGGCCCCTGTCCCTGAAGGCGTATATGCTGAAGATCACCCGCAATCTGACGGTGGATCGCTGGCGCGGGAATACCGCCGCCTTCCGGGCGGGGGAGCTGACGGCCCTGACACCGGAGCTTGAGGCGTGCCTGCCCGCGTCCCCCAGCGCCGAGGAGGTGTCCGGGGAGCGGCAGACGGCCGAGGCTGTGGACAGGTGGCTGAAGACCCTGTCCAAGGACGACCGGACGCTGTTCCTCCGGCGCTATTGGTTCGGGGACACGGTGAAGGAGATCGCCCGGAGCCGCGGCGTCCCCGCCAACCGGCTGACACAGAAGCTGAACCGTCTGCGCGGCGGCCTCCGGCGCGCCCTGGAAAAGGAGGGGATCGTCTTATGAGTGAAAGATGCGCGAATTTACTGGCCGCCCTGGGCGGCCTGGAGGAGGAACTGATTCTGGAGGCGGCGGAGGATCGGGCGAAAAAGCGCCGCCGTTGGCCCCGCCGGCTTGTGAAGACCTTGGCCGCCTGCGCCGCGCTGGCGGTGATCGGCGTAGGCGTACTGTACCTGGTTCCCACCGGCGCCCACTCCGGCGGCAGCAACGTGGGCGGCAAGGGGGACGATCCCCGGAGCTTCCTTCTTTACGAGGGGCCGGTCCTGCCCCTGACCCTCCGGGACGCGCGGGAGGACGTCAGCGCGGAGCGTTCCGTCAACCTGGACTTCGCCGGCTGGGACACGGAGGGCACGGAGCTGCTGATTCGGGACAGCTACACCCTGAAAAACACCTCCGGCCAGGATCAGACCCTGCGGGCGCTCTACCCCTTCATCGAGAGATTCTCCGAGGTGAGCCGCCGCCGTCCCACCCTGACTCTGGACGGCGCGGAGCTGGAGACGACGCTCCTGGCCGGATATTACGCCGGCGGCTATGAGGGCCCCTGGAAGGGGAGCGTCGGCGGGGACGAGAACGAGGGCAGCGTCAACATGAACTACCCCGACTCCTGGGAGGATTACCGGGATCTGCTGGCCGGCGGGAGCTATTTTGACGCCGCCTTGAGCCCTTACCCCGACTTCACCGGCGTCACAGCCTGGGTCTACGACCTGACGGACCCCTGGTATACCCTGGCGGAGGGTCAGGAGGCGGCGCGGCCCGTCCTCCGCATCACTGTCCCTCTGGACTACGCCAGGACAAGGCTTCTGCACACCGGCGGCTTTTCCGGCTGGAGCTGGGACGACGGCGAGGGGTGGATGCGCTTTCAGTACGACATCCCCGGCGAGACGAAGGGTTCTTACAAGGACGACGGGCACAGGACGGTCGTCGCCGTGGGGGAGGAGCCGGGGGACCTTACCATCGAGGGCTTCACTTCCACCGGGGACAGGGCCCAGCCCCTGGAGGCCGGTGCCACGGTCACAAAGCGGGCGGTGGATCTGGAGGAATATCTGCGCGCCCTGGCGCTGGAGCGGTACGGGGGCTTTGACGGCCAGGACGGCCGGCCGGACTTCGAGACGGTCTACGGCCAGTTCAAGCTGTGGCTCGTCACCGACGGGCCCCTGGCGCAAGAGCCGAAGGAGCGGTACCGCGATGGGGATCTGAACTTTGGCGAGGCGGCCTCCGTGGACCGGGTGCTGTGGCTGGAGGCGGAGATCACCGTTCCGGCGGGGGCCTCCGTCACCCTGACGGCGGAGCTCACAAAGGAGGGCAGCTCCGACCCCTTCCGTTCCCGCGGGAGTACCGGCGGGGCGGAGTACGAGCTGGCCACCCGCCTGGGCTCGAACCTGGCATTCACCCACCAATCCGCCACCCTGGAGGATCGGGGCAAAATCGAGATCGTCCGCCAGAACTTCGGCTTTGACCTGAAAAAAGGCGTCAAAACCGTCCCCCTCACCGGGGAAATCTACTTCCTGGAGGTCAAAGCGAAGGCCGACTAAAGCCCCATTACAGGCCCGCCGCCCATTTGCGCGGCGGGCCGCGTTTTTTTCGATTTTTAGTCTTGAATTGCCGGAACGATATGGTATAATGGGAGACGTAGACCCAAATTCTCTACATAGGAGTGATCATTATGCCTTTCGTTACCACCACCGAGATGTTCAAAAAGGCCTATGACGGCGGATACGCCGTAGGCGCCTTCAACGTCAACAACATGGAGATCGTCCAGGGCATCACCGAGGCCGCCCGGGAACAGCACGCCCCCCTGATCCTTCAGGTCAGCAAGGGCGCCCGCGCCTACGCCAACCACACCTACCTTGTGAAGCTGGTGGAGGCCGCCGTCATCGAGTGCCCCGATATCCCCATCGCCCTGCACCTTGACCACGGCCCCGACTTTGAGACCTGCAAGTCCTGCATCGACGGCGGCTTCACCTCCGTCATGATCGACGCCAGCTCCAAGCCCTTTGCCGAGAATATCGAGATCACCCGCAAGGTGGTGGAGTACGCCCACGACCACGGCGTGGTGGTGGAGGCCGAGCTTGGCTCTCTGGCCGGCGTGGAGGACGAGGTCAACGTCTCCGCCGAGGATTCCAGCTACACCCGCCCCGAGGAGGTGGAGGAATTCGTCTCCAAGACCGGCTGCGACTCCCTGGCCATCGCCATCGGCACCAGCCACGGTGCTTACAAGTTCACCGCCGCCCAGTGCACCCGCAACGAGCAGGGCGTCCTGGTGCCCCCTCCGCTGCGGTTCGACATTCTTGAGGAGGTCTCCCGCCGTCTGCCCGGCTTCCCCATCGTGCTCCACGGCTCCTCCAGCGTGCCCCAGGAATTCGTGAAGATGATCAACGAAAACGGCGGCCGTCTGCCCGACGCCGTGGGTATCCCCGAGGAGCAGCTGCGCAAGGCCGCCACCCTCTCCGTGTGCAAGATCAACATCGACTCCGACCTGCGCCTGGCCATGACCGGCTCCATCCGCAAGTATTTCGCGGAGCACCCGGATCATTTCGACCCGCGCCAGTATCTGACCCCCGCCCGCGCCAACATCAAGGCCATCGTGACCCACAAGCTCATCGACGTCCTTGGCTGTGCCGGCAAGGCGTAAAAAAACCTTTCGCGGCGGCCGCGTCTCCCTTTCCCGGGGGCCGGTCGCCCGCTTCATATTTCCGCAGGTGGTGAGAGAGTGAAAGAGAACGAGCTTGACAGGATCCCGGAGGACGCGGAGGCCTCCCGCCTCACCGTGGACGATATTCTCAAGGAATACCATGCCGAAAACGGGGCTCCCGCCCCTTCGGAGCCCTTGCCCGCCGCGCCGGAAACGCCGGAGGAACCCCTGGAACCGGAACCCGCCCCGGAGGAACCCGCGCCGTCCCCGGCCGACGAGAGCAAACGGATTTCCGCCGCCCCGGAGGAATCCACCCCCGAGGAATACGCCCCGGCAGAACCCACCCCGGAGGAGCCTTCCTCCGATTTTCCGGAACCGGAGACGGAACCGGCGGGGGAGGAGGAACCGGCTTCGGACGAAGACGGCGAGGAGTCCGTACAGGACGATGAAGCGCCGCGCCGGAGCGGCCTCTTCACCGGCAAGGTCATCCTTACGTTGCTCACAAGCCTGATCGCCGCCGCCCTGGTGGGGATCGCCGTGGCGCCGGACATTCCCGACCCGGCCTGGAGCGTCTTTGTACTGGCGGGCCTTGCGGTGGGGTGCGTCCCGCTTCTCGTCTGGACGGCGCTCCATCTGCGGGACAGATCCCGCCACGCCCCGCCCGCGGTCATGCTCCTGGCGGTGCTGTTGACGGCGGCCGCCCATGAGCTTGTGGCGGCGGCTCTGTGCGCCGTCCTCTTCGACGCCCTTTACGCCGTCGCCCACCGTCTGGCCCACCGGGAGCTGGAGAAGGTGATGGACAGGCTCTATAAGCGCCTGGACGGCATCGATCCCAGCCGCGAGCGGCGTCTTTCCGCCTGTGTGGACGAGCTGGAAAACGGCCGGATCAAGGCGGTGATGGATCTGCGCGGCGTCCGGCCCTTTGTGCTTCTGGCCGCCCTGGTGCTGGCGGCTCTGTGCGTGCTGATCCCGGGCCTTATCGACAGCGCCCTCTTTTCCAAATGGCTGGCCCGGGCCGCCGTGATCGTGGCCGCCTGCGCCTGCGGGGGCGAGCTGGCCGCTGTCCTGGCCTACGCCTGCGCCGTGGACCGGGCCTATGCCGCCGGCGCGTGGCCGGCGGGCCTGGGGACGGTCAGCGCCTGCGCCGACGTCACCAGCGTCATCTTCAACAAGGCCGGCGCCCTCACCGACGGCGAGTACCGCATCACCAACATCGACCCCGTCCGCATCACCGAGGGACAGCTCCTCTATCTGGCCGTCCAGGCGGGGGCCTACTCCGAGCACCCCCTGAACCGGGTGATCCGCCGGGAGTCCGGGATCCTGCCTGAGCGTTCCCGCATCGACCGTCAGCGGGTGGAGATCGGCTACGGCAGCTTGGTGCGCCTGGACGACGGCACCATCGTGGGTATCGGCAACATCGACTTCATGGAAAAATTAGGCGTTCAGGGGAACCTCTTTGTCCCCGGCGGCACCTGTGTTTTCGTCTGCGTGGACAAGGTCTGCGTGGGCCGGATCGACTTTGCCGACGCCGTCAGGCCCGACGCGGTGAACATCGCCCGGGAGCTGCGCAAGGCGGGGGTGGACAACGTGGCCATGATGACCGGGGACAACGCCCTGGCCTCCACCAACGTGGCCCGGAGGCTTGATATCTCCGAGGTCTATTCCGACTGCCGGCCCGCCGACAAGGCGGAGCGGCTCCAGTACATCCAGAATACCCAGGATCGGAAGGACCGGGCCGCTTTCGTCACCCGCGCCGGAAATGAGCGGGAGCTTCTGGAGCTGGCCAACATCAGCGTCACTCTGGGGGTGGGGGACGACTCCACCGCCAACTACCCCGACATCATCCTCTCCGACGGCCTCCTGACGCCCCTGCCGCGCCTTTTATGGGACGCGCGGCTGGTGCGGCGGAGCATTACCTCCGGCGTCCTTGTGAGTCTGGCCGTCCAGATCCTGACGGCGCTTTTTGGCGTCCTGGGCGTGCTCCCCGTGTGGGGCGCCGCCGTCCTCATGCCGGCGCTGTATGCCTACCTGATTTTCCGGGCCAGGAAGATCGCCGGCTAAGCCAAAATTCCATTCGAGCGGGAAACTTTTTCTTGTTTCCCGCTTTTTTCTCTTGACAATCTCGATAATCGAGATTATACTGTACCATAGAAACTCGAATATCGAGAATAGGGGAGGCGAGTACGTGCCGCGGGCGAAATTTCAGACCATGACCGAGCAGATGTTCTATACGCTTCTGTGCCTGAAGTCCGAGTGCTGTGGGATGGATATCCTGGACCGCGTGCCGGAGATGACCGGCGGGACCGTCAACGTGGGCTCCGGGACGCTCTACACGCTCCTGGAGCAGTTTTGCGCGGTGGGCTGGATCCGGGAGACCCGGGTGGAGGGCCGCCGCCGCAGCTATATCCTGACGGAGGCCGGCCGGGAGGCCCTGGCGCGGGAATACCGGCGTATCCAAGCCCAGGCGGAGGACTACCGGCGCATTTTCGGAGAGGAGGATCAGAAATGAGAGACAAAAAACGCCAGATCTTGCCCTATTCCCTTTACGACTACGACGCCTACGCCCGCCATTTCGCCAAAATGGCCCGGCGCGGCTGGATGGTGGAGGGGACGGCCCCCTTTACCTGGGCCTACCACAGATGCGAACCCAGGGAGCTGACCTTCGCCGTGTCCTACTTCGCCCGGGCGTCCATGTTCGACACGGAACCGGGGGAGGAGCAGAGCGAGTTTATCGCCTTCTGCCGGCGTACCGGCTGGCAGTTGGCCGCCACCAACGCCCAGATGCAGGTCTTCTACAACGAGCGCCATGACCCGGTGCCCATCGAGACGGACCCGGCGCTGGAGGTGGAGACGATCCACAGGGCGGCCAAGCGGATGTATCTGCCGCTGATCTGGATCATCCTGGGCCTGGGGATCCTGGAGATCCTGACCGACCGGCATCTGGATCCCGCCGCGTTCCCCCTGACGTTCCTCTCCCACGGGAGCACGCTTTTCAGTCTCGCGACCAATCTCCTGCTGCTGGTGTATTCCGCCGTGGAGCTGGGAGCCTACTTCCTCTGGCTCCGCCGTGCCCGGAGAGCGGCGCGGGAGACGGGGACGATGATCCCCTCGGCGGGCCACCGGCGCTTCAACGTGGCGGTGCTGGTGCTGACGGCGGTTTTGCTGGTCTCCTCACTGGTCACGTCAGTCCTCTACAGGGAGCTGCTGTACGGCTTCGTGGTGTTGCTGATGCTGGCGATGATGGCCGTGGCGATCGCCATCTCCTGGCAGGTTCAAAAGCTTATGAAGCGCCGCCGTGCCTCCAGAATCGCCACCATGCTGGCCACCTACGGAACCGCCGTGGCCCTTTCCCTGGTGATATTGACCACAGTGGTGTTTATCGCCGTGGGCAGCTTTTCGGAGGGCTTTTTGCGGGAGAGAGCGGAGGATCTGCCCCTGACCTTCACGGATCTTTATGAGGGAACCGACTACCAGGAGTCCGTCCACCGGGACGGAAGCCCGCTTCTCACAAGTCTGTCTGTCGTTCAATTTGAGTGGGCCGGGGACAGCCTCGACTACACCCTCTACGAGGTGCAGATCCCGTCCCTGGCCGATCCCATCCGGAATCTCATCCTGCGTGACCTGGAAACTGACGGCACAGTAAACGGCGAGCATTACCTGAATGCCGACCCATCCCCCTGGCACGCCGACCGCGCCTTCCAACAAGATTGGCAGGGCGAGCCTCTGAGCGACTGGCTCCTCTTCTACCCCGGACGGATCCTGTTCTTTGACCTAAACAGGGAACCCACCCCGGAGCTAATGGATACCGTCGCCGCCAAACTCGGCGGGAAAGGAGACTGACCGTGCGCAGACCGGAATACTTTTCCCTCTTTGACTACACCGCCATTGAGGCGCACCTGGCAAAAATGGCGGAAAAGGGCTGGCTTTTGGAGAGAATGGGGCCGTTTTTCTGGAGCTACCGGCGGATAGAGCCGCAAAAGCTCCGGTTTCACGTCTCCTATTTCCCCAACGCCTCCCGGTTCGACCCGGAGCCCACCCCGGCGCTGACGGAATATTCGGAGCTGGCCGCCCACACCGGTTGGCAAAGGTGCGCGGCCCTGGAATTTGTACAGATATTTTATACGGCGGAGGAAGCGCCTATGCCCATGGAGACAGATCCGGTTCTGAGGCTTGCCTCCGTCCGGGAGGCCTTTGTCCGAAGCGCCCTGCCGCTGGACGCCTGCGTCCTCCTGGTTTGCGCGCTGATGCTGGATATGTTGGGCGCCCTGTCCGGCCTCACGGCGTTCTTTGCGGCCGCCGTGTCCGTGTTGTGTATCGTCTATTACGCCCTGGAGCTGACCGTCTACGGCCTATGGTTCCTCCGGGCATCCCGTCTGGCGGGAGCGGGGGAGTTCATGCCGTCGCCGTGCCACAGCGGCGTCCTGCGGGTGTTCCAGGGGCCGGCCTTGGCGCTGACAGCCGCCTATGCCGTGGGGTGGGCCGTGTGCGGCGCGGGCGTCCAGCGGCTCGCGCTTCCTTTGGCGGTGCTTGCGGCGCCGGCGCTTTTCCAGGGGACAGACAGCCTCCGGGAGCGCCTGAAAAGAAACGCCTTGCCCCGGCGGCAAAACCGCGCCGCCGTCCTCGCCGCCTCAACGATCCTTTTCGCCGCCCTCGGCGCGGTCATGAAGCTGTTCCAAATCTGAGCACCCATCGAATTCCTGAAAATTCTTTAATCAGCCTTGTAGGTAGTTTTGCAGGAATTTGAAGGACGGGCCGGCCGGGTGTCCGGCCCGTACGGAAGGGAAGTCGTCGTGCGTGGGAAAGCCCATTTCCCGCGGAAGCCTCCCCGCGGGCGCTCCCTGGGGGAGTCCAGATGGGGGAAAAAGCGAAAGCCCCCCTCTGGTTTCTTTTCCCCTTTTGTTTCTTTTCTCCTTTTGGAAATCCAAAAGGAGAAAAAAAGTTCCCGTCCGCCTATAAGGCGGACAACCTTATTCCCCCCCTGCCGGGGTGAGGCCCCCGCCGGGGTCAGGTGGACAACCCCTCCTGAGACGCCGTTCAGCCCTCCCGCTCCTCCAGAGCGTAGAGCCTGTCGCTGACGATGTCGAGGAGCGTCGTGGGCGTCACAAGGCCACGGGCCAGCTCCCGGACAAAGGCCTCCGCCGCGGCGCGTTCCCCAAAAATGTCCGGGTACGCCGCCCGTTCACCGCCCTCCGTCTCGATGGCCGCGCCGAAGCGGAGATAGATCCCCTCGCCGGTGTCTACCTCGCCCTCCGCCAGATAGTAGGCGACCTTCTCGGAATTGACCTGCTCCTCACAAACCTTTGTAAAACGCGCGGACATGGAAAAACCGCCTCCTGAATATGTAAATCAGTGGATCTATGCTCGCCCGGAGAACATCTCCGTCACCGAGGATATTATCTCACAGTTATTTACAATTTTCCAGAAGAATCGTTCGACAAAGTGCGACAATCGACCCTGCAGATTTCCAGAATTATCCTTCGTATGGCCGGACTCTCAGCTTCGCGCCAAGACTTTCGGCGATCCGGCGGCTTTTTTCCTGTTCCGCCGGCGACGTGACCACGTCTACTACGGTCATGACCACATGGGGGACATAGGGGACGCAGGCTTTTGTAAAGGCCAGCATGGCGTCAAAGGAGCCGATGCCGAACCTGGGCCGGCAGAGCCGGTTGTAATCCTCGGCGTTGGTGGCGTTGAGGCTCACCGAAACGGTGTCGATAAGCCCTTGAAGGTCCGGGGCCGTCTCCCGCCCGTTGATGAGGTCGGCAAGGCCGTTGGTGTTGACGCGTATCGGGGCGGTATACCTGGATTTAACGTATCTGGCCACCTCCAGAAGGTCGTCAAGTCTTTCCATGGGTTCGCCGTAGCCGCAAAAGACCAGCTCATCGTATTTGGGAAGCTCCCAGCCGTCAATGCTGTCGCAGATCTCCCGCACGGTGGGTTCGCGCTCGAGCCACAGGGAGTCGGAGCCGTAGACCCCGTCGCCGTTCTGCCGGAGGCAGAAGGTGCAGGCGCAGGGACAGCGGTTGGTCATATTGACATAAATTCCGTTTTTGACTTTGTAGGTGATGGTCATATCAAAGCTCCTTCAAAAATTCTTCGAAGCATATCCCGTCGGTGCGGGGGATCCGCAGCTCCTCGGTGCGCCTGATACATTTTGCCACGAAACGCGAGGCGTGGCGGACGCTCTCGGAAAAATCCACGCCGTTCACAGCGTCGGCGGCGATAATGGAGGCGTAGACGTCCCCCGTGCCGGAGCGGTAGGGCCCCGCGCGGTGCTCCGTCACCATGCGGGAGGGCTTTCCCCGCTCAAAGACGAAGTTGCCCAGCTCGTCACCCAACTCCAGGCCGGAGATGACGATCTTCCCGGGGCCCATGGCGGATATTTTTTCGCAGAGGCCCTGGAGCTCCGTTTCCCTCATGCTCTCACGGTATTCCGTCCCTGTGAGGATACACGCCTCGGTGAGGTTTGGCGTCAGTATGTCCGCAAGACCTACAAGGGACGACATGTACTCCGCCAGATGTTCCGAATAGGTGGGGTAGAGACGTCCGTAGTCGCCCATCACCGGGTCAACGGTCACGGCGGCGCGCTCCGCCCGGAAGCGCCCGATGAAGCTCCGGGCAATGTCCACCTGCTTCCGGGAGCCGAAAAAACCTGTGAGGATGCCGTCGAAGCGAAGACCCAGCTTCTCCCACTCGGCGATATACGCTTCAAGATGGGAGGTGAAGTCGGTGTAGTAGAAGCTCTCAAAGCCCGTATGGTTTGAGAAGATCACCGTTGGAACCGGACAGCACTGGATCTTCATGGCCGATATCACGGGAAGCGAAACGCTCACCGAACACCTCCCAAAGCCGCAAAAGTCGTTGATAACGGCTATCTTTTTCTGGTTGTTGTGGGACACGGGAAACACCTCACAAAACGAACTTGCCGCCTATTGTACCACTAAACTGGTAAGGCGGCAAGCGCCATATTATAAAATAAATCTATGACCAGATCCCGGCCGTTACTCCGCGATGAACTCCCCGTCCTCACCGAAGTTCCAGAAGCCCCGCACGCCGGCGTTTTCCGCGCCCACCTGAAACTGATACTTGGCGATGCCCAGGTCGTTGTACATCATCTCGTTTTTCTTCTCCTTCCAGAGCCGCATGGTGACAAGGCCCCCCTTATAGACGATGTTCACCGGCTGCTGGTTCACCGCCGAGGGGCCGGCCTTCACCGCCTCCGCCCCCGCCCGGATCCAGCCGGGGAGGGAGGTATAGGGGTAGTCCGACTCCACAAACGTCTCGATCTTCCGATCCTTGGCCCGGATCCGGGAACGGACGGTGCGCTGGAGGAGGGGGATCTTCTCCACGGCGTACCCCAGGGGCACCACGCCCCAGAGCTTTTCTCCCTCATGAAGCTCAGGCGTCACGGACTTGCGGTCGTAGGTGCCCGCCACCCAGCAGGTGCCCAGCCCCAGGGAAACGGCCTTTAAGATCAGCTTCTCGCTGAAATATCCCACCAGCTCGCCGCCCAGCGCGTCCTCCGGCCCCACCAGCAGGACGCAGATATAGACCTCCCCGGAGAACATGCCGGGGGCCAGCTTCACCGCCGGCTTTTGGGCGGCGCTTTTGTCTATCAGCTGAAAATGGAGGCCCGACCCGGCGTTGCACGCGTCCACCGCCGCCTGAAGCTCCGCCACAAGCTGGGGCGCGGGCGGCCTTTTCTCATACGCCCGCACGGAGATTCTTTTTTCCAGCGCTTCAAATTCTGTCATACCAACAGCTCCTTTCCTCAGAAAACAAATTTTATCACACTTATTGTGCGGATTCAAGAATCTTTTCGAATTTCCCGGAGAATTATTTGACAAAATCCACAAAAGCCGGTATACTGGAATACAGAAAATGTCGTTTGGGGGTGTTATTATGGGAGATTTTCGTATCCTGGAGGTCAAGCAGAGCGTCTTTGCCGACAATGACCGTCGGGCGGAGGAGCTGCGCGCCGGCCTCCGGGAGAAAAAGCTGTTTCTCTTGAACCTCATGTCCTCGCCGGGGGCGGGGAAGACCACGCTGCTCACCAGAACCATCGAGCTTCTGGGCGGGGAGCTGAAGATCGGCGTCATGGAGGCGGATATCGACTCGGATGTGGACGCGGAGCGCATTGCAAAGACCGGCGCCAGGGCCATCCAGCTCCACACCGGCGGCATGTGCCACCTGGACGCGGACATGACGGCCCAGGGCCTGGAGGGGCTCAGGACGGGCGATCTGGATCTGGCGATTTTGGAGAACGTGGGGAACCTGGTGTGCCCGGCGGAATTCGACACCGGAGCCAGCAAAAACGCCATGATCCTCTCGGTGCCGGAGGGGGACGACAAGCCCCTGAAATACCCGCTGATGTTCTCCATCTGCGACGTGGTGGTCATCAATAAGACAGACGTACTGCCGTATTTCGACTTTGACCTGGAGAAATGCCGGAAAAACATCCTGGCACGCAATCCCGGGGCCAAAATCATCCCCGTCTGCGCCAAAACGGGAGAGGGCGTGGAGGAGTGGGCCCAATGGCTCCGGGAACAGGTAAACATCTGGAAAGCATAAGGGAGGAAAAACCATGGACATGACAGGCGTATATGAGAATTGGCCCGCCAACCACAAGGGGGAAAAGCCCGGCCGGGAGAAGATCGTCAAGCTGGGGAAGAAGATCACCGACGTGGCGGCCCACAAGCTGGGCGGCGTGAAGGTGGAGGATCCGGAATACTGGGGCCTGGCGGAGCTCATCACCGACGAGATGGCCGACGTGGCCCTGAAGATGAAGCTCCGGGAGCACTACACCGTGGATCAGCTTGTGGAGCTCTGCCAGATCCCGGAGGAGAAGCGGGGAGACTTTGAAAAGCTCCTGGAGGAGATGGCCTATGTGGGCCTTCTGGAATACGACTACGGCGACCACTACGATCACGACGGCCGCACCGCGCCGCCCTCGGAGCGCCGGTACATGCTGCCCATCTTCGTCCCCGGCATCGCCGAGCTTCTCAACATGGAGGAGAAGACCGATGACGGGAAGCACTTTGACAACCCCCGCCTGCGGGATCACCCGGACGTGGCCTCCTTCTTTGAGCGCATGACCTATATCCCCCTGGCGGGCATCACCCAGATGGTGCCCCCCGGAGGCGGCGGCATCGGGATGCACGTGATCCCGGTGGAGAAGGCCATTTCCATGGAGAACGAGTCCGTGGATCTGGAGCACATCTCCTATTGGCTGAAAAAATACGAGGGCCACATCGGCGTGGGCCAGTGCTCCTGCCGCGCCTCCCGGAAGGTGCTGGGGGACGGCTGTGCCGACGACCAGTACGGCTGGTGCATCGGCCTGGGCGATTTCGCCGACTACTGCCGGGAGACGGGCAAGGGCCGTGACATCACCTACGACGAGGCCATGGCCATCCTGAAACGGGCGGAGGACAACGGCTTCGTCCACCAGGTCACCAACATCGACGGCGAGAACAAGATCTTCGCCATCTGCAACTGCAACGTCCAGATCTGCAACGCCCTGCGCACCTCACAGCTCTTCAACACGCCCAACCTGTCCCGCTCGGCCTATGTGGCCCATGTGGAGAAGGAAAACTGCGTGGCCTGCGGCCGATGCGTGGAGAAATGCCCCGCCGGCGCGCTGAAGCTGGGCCAGAAGCTGTGCGATAAAGAGGGCAGGGAGCTGGAATATCCCCGTCAGGAGCTGCCCGACGAGACAAAGTGGGGCCCGGAAAAATGGGATCCCGAGTACCGGGACCACAACAGGATCAACTGCCACGATACCGGCACCGCCCCATGCAAGACCGCTTGTCCGGCCCATATCGCCGTTCAGGGGTACCTCAAGAAGGCCGCCCAGGGCAAGTACCGGGAGGCTTTGGAGCTTATCAAGCGCCAGAATCCCTTCCCGGCCGTCTGCGGCCGCGTCTGCAACCGCCGGTGCGAGGACGCCTGCACCCGGGGCACCGTGGACGACCCCGTGGCCATCGACGCGGTGAAGCGCTTCATCGCCGAGCAGGATCTGAAGGCCGAGACACGATATGTCCCCGAGGTGGTCATCCCCGCCAGCATCCACATGGATCATTTTGAGGAGAAGATCGCCATCATCGGCGCCGGCCCCGCCGGCCTGTCTGCGGCCTACTATCTGGCAACCATCGGCTACAAGCCCACGGTATTTGAGAAAAACCCGCTCCCCGGCGGTATGCTCCGGTACGGCATCCCCTCCTATAAGCTGGAAAAGGAGCTGGTGGACACCGAGATCGACGTCATCCGGGAGCTGGGCGTGGAGATCAAAACGGGCATAGAGGTGGGCCGGGACGTGACCATCCCGGAGCTGAGAAAGCAGGGCTACAAGGCCTTCTATATCGCCATCGGCTGTTCCGGCGGCAAGCTCCCCGGCGTGCCCGGCCAGGGCGCGGAGGGGTGCGTCACCGCTATCGACTATCTAAGGGAAGCCAACGGCGGCGACAAGCCCTTCAAGGGTACCGTCGTGGTGGTGGGCGGCGGCAACGTGGCCGTGGACGCGGCCCGGGTCAGCGCCCGCTCGGGGGCCAGATCCGTGGCGATGTACTGCCTGGAGGGGCCCAAGGAGATGCCCTGCTCCAACGAGGAGGCCCAGGAGGCCCTGGACGACGGCGTTTCCATCCACAACGGCTGGGGGCCCAAGGAAATCCTCACCGAGGACGGCAAGGTCACCGGCATCGTCTTTAAAAAATGCCTGGACGTCTACGAGGGCAAGGGGAAATTCGCCCCCAAGTACGACGAGAACGAGACGGTCACCGTCAAGTGCGACCGGGTCATCTTCGCCATCGGCCAGTGCGTCCAGTGGGGCGAGCTTTTGAAGGATACGGCGGTCAAGCTGGGACGCGGGGGAACTCCGGAGGCGGACAGCCTCACCTTCCAGACCGCCCAGCCCGACATCTTTGTGGGCGGCGACGTGTATACCGGCCCCAAATTCGCCATCGACGCCATCGCCCAGGGGCACTGGGCCGCCGAGTCCCTGCACCGCTATGTCCATAACGCCCACATGACCATCGGCCGCAACCGGTGGGAGTTCATCGAGCTTGACAAGGACAATATCCGCGTGGAGAGCTATGACAACTCCTCCCGCCAGCGGGAGGGCACGGACAGGAGCAAGGGCCCCTTCCGGGACGCCTCCGTCACCCTCACCGAGGAGCAGGTACGCATCGAGACGGCCCGGTGCCTGGGGTGCGGCGCCGTGGTGGTGGATCCCAACAAGTGCATCGGATGCGGCGTCTGCACCACCCGGTGCGGCTTTGACGCCATCCACCTCCACCGCGACAGACCCGAGTGCACCCACATGGTGAAGGCCGAGGAGAAATTCAAATATATCCTGCCCTACGCCGCCAAGCGGGCCGCCAAAATCGCCGTCAGAAAGGTCAAAAAGTAATGCACGAGCTGGGCGTTGTGTTCTATGTCATCCGCGACGTGAAAAAAGTGGCGGAGGAGAACAGGGCCGAGCACGTGGAGTCCGTCACCCTGGAGATCGGGGAGGTCACCGGCGTCGTCCACGACCTCCTCCGGGACTGCTGGAAGTGGGCGGCCAAAAAGGAGCCCCTGCTGGACGGCGCGGAGCTGGTCATTGAGGAGATCCCCGCCGTCACCCACTGCGAGGCCTGCGGGGAGGACTACGAGACGGTGAAATACGCCAAGCTCTGCCCCCGCTGCGGCTCCGACCGCACCTACCTTGTCCAGGGACGGGAATTTAACATCAAGGAGATCGGCGTCACCTGATTCAGGGCGCAATTATCACACCGCCGGAAAATCCCCTTTCCGCCGAAGCTTTTTTGCCCTCTGTTCGGTTACAGACGCATTATACCATGGGATAAAGTATTTGTCAAGCATTATTTTAAGTATTTTTAATTTAATTTTTATATAAATCCAAAGAGCCGTAAAAAGGCCGGAGCTTCCGCCGCCTTTTTACGGCTCGGGTTTTATGAAAATAGGGAGAGCTGCTTTTTCTGACATTTCAATTCCCGTTTGTGTTCCCGGAGTCATCAGAGCCAGCCTCGTGTAGATATGCGCTGACAAACGGGAATTACTTGTAACGATTCTCGACACCTATTTTGCCGTGACAATTTTGTCCAACACAGCCTTGTATCCGTATTTGGTCAAATTCATCATTTGATAGGCCGGAACAGAATGATTCAGAACATAATCGTCGTATTCGCGACGCTTTTCCCAAAACGAAACAGCTGTATAATCGGGCGGCGACTGCCTACGGCTTTGATGCGCAAGGCGCAGTTGACCGGAAATATCCTCTGTGAAAAGATAAAAAACGCTTGTGTGGATGTTTTTCAAACAATTCAACAACATTTTAACGTGCGCGGCGGCCTGTTCCTTTGAGGCGTCGTAGTTTCTGATCATATCGTTCAGTGGGTGATGCAAAAGTGAGCCGTCAAAAATATAGTAGTCCACGCAGTTGTCAACCGAGTTTCCGAAATCTTCCCATACTGCCTGATACGCTTTTGAGTAATCGGCTAAAGGAACAGGGTGTGAAGGGTTATAGCAAAACTCCAATTCGCGGAGTTCACAGAGAAGTTTTTCCGAAAACAATGACGTGTCACCGTCAAAATACCTCACAAGGATTGCCGTTCCGGCGGAAATCGAATACCGCTTGATTTGAGCGATCTCTTCAGGGTGATTTTGGCACAGCTTTTGATAGCGTTCGTTGGGGATATAAGCCGTACAATAGAAATCTATTGGATTAGTGAAGTCAAACTCAATATAGCTTCTTACCGTATATCCGTAAGATTGCCACTGATTTTGCAGGGCTTTTACCAATGTGGTTTTTCCCACTCCAGAGACGCCTTCTATAAATACAATCTTAGTCATATCATTCTCCAAATTCCGTCGTTATCACATATTCACAAAAAATGATCCATGCTTTTGACCTGGAACACTATGCCGAATCGGGCCTTTCTGATGTACCGCTGTCAATACTCCGCGTAGTCGCGGATTTTCTCTATAACGCCCACGTAGTCGTGGGCCGTGCCGCTGAACCGCTCGGGGTCGATGGGGTGGTGGAGGTTGTAGAGGATGCCTGTTTTGCCGGTGCGCCCCAGATCCGTTTCGTCCAGGTGGCGCTCGTCCATGTGGACGCTGACGACCTCAAGGCACATCAAAACGGAATCGTCCCCCTCGACGATCTCCTTCTCCCATTTGAGCTTACATTCAAGATTGATGAAGCACTCCTCAATCATGGGCGCGTCGACCTGACCGGCCCCAACGGCGGTCAGGCCCGCCGCCGCGATCTCGTCGTCGTCAAACCGGTTGTGCCGTATGGTGGCCATACACCTGTCATAGAGATCGGCAGACATGAAGTTGATGACCGCCACCTTCCGCTCATGGATCGTCTGATATAGATGACCGTATTTGCTGACGGAGGAGACAATGGCGTAAAACCCGTTCTTGCCCCCGGTGAAGGTCGTCCAGGACTGCATACAGGCATTTGACAGGCCGTTGCTCTTGTAAGAGGTGATGATACAGAGCGGGGACGGGATCTGCACTACAAATTCCATCCAGTGGAATCCGTACAGTTCCATATCCTTCATGGATCCTGGTAAGGCGCTATAGGTTCTTTTCACATTGAATTCCTCCTTCAGTCCGTACCATCGGGCTTTTCCGCTGACGTGGAAAAAGGATAGCATATCATGGAAACGTTGTCAACCCGGCTGCCGGTTTATTTTGACGAATCGCCGGGTGATGCGAACAAGATACAAAATATTGTCCGTTTCGATTCCCCGGCGCGGTATCATCGGCTCCGTAGACGGCAAAAATACGGGGGAAGGGGAGAGGCTTCCAATGACACACGCCGCGCATAAAATGATAAAATTGGTTAACATAACTATTGGAAAAGGTGTTTCCAAATTGTCATAATTTTGTTTTCGCTTTGTTATTGTAAACAAAAAGACGTTATGTTAACATGAACAGGCGACAGAGAACGGGGCGTTTCGCGTCCCGAGAGATAGAGATTTCGTGTTCCGGAGGACGGTATGGGCGGAGATATGAGAGAAGAAGAGAGAAGAAAAAGGGCCGTGCGGGCGCGGGCGATGATCGTGTGCGCCGTGGTCACGCTGGCGGCTGTCTGCGGGGCGCTGGCGGCCTATGGCGGGCTGGCGCTTTTGGACGCCAGGGCGGATCACGACGGCGGAGCGCCGTCGGGTATCTATACGGGGAGCGACAGCGGACTTGAGACAGCCGGGGACACGGCGACAGAGGACACCTCCGGCACCGTTGACACAGCGGATACTTCCGACACATCAGATACCTCCGACACGGCGGCGGATACGGCAACGCCGGACACGTCCGAGGACACCGCGGCGCCCGACACGACCCCGCCGGACACCGCTGGGGACACGGCGGCCCCCGATACGGCCCCGCCGGATACCGCCAAGCCGGTGCATGTGGAGCCCATCGACGTAACCGCGGCGGAGAGCTACGTCTTCGGCACGGCCCTGGGCGAGGGGGCGGCGGTGGAGGACAGCCGGTTTGACGACGCCGTCTTTTTGGGGGACTCGCGGACCGAGGGACTGATGCTGTACAGCGGCCTCACCCACGGGGATTTCCTGTGGCACAGGGGGATGTCCGTTTTCCACGCGGATAACGAGAAATACCGGGTGATCGAGGTGGACGGGGAGAAATACACCCTGACGGAGGCGCTGGCCCGGAAGAAATACGGCGCGGTGTATCTGATGCTGGGGATCAACGAACTGGGGTACGCCAGCTCCTCCTATGAGAAAACCCTGGCGGCCCTGGTGGACAGGATCCAGGAGATCCAGCCGGAGGCGGTGATCTATTTGCAGACCCTGATGCCGGTGAACGACGCCAAGGCGCGGGAGAAGGGGCTCTCCGAATATATCACCAACGAAAACGTGGAGGCCTTCAATCAGGCCATCGTCCGGGTGGCGAAGGAGAAGCGCGCGGTGCTTCTGGACACCGCCAGCCTCTACCGGGGGGAGGACGGGCAGCTCCCGGCGGACATGACCTCCGACGGGGTGCACTTCACCGTCCGGGGCTATGGGAAATGGGCGGACTACCTGCGCTGTCACGTGATGGACAGGGAGACATATTTCGCGCTGTGCGCGTCGGACGGAAAGGGGACGGATGAATGAAAACCGGAAGGATGACAGCGGCCATACTGCTGTTGGCGCTTTTGATGACCTCCTGCGGGAAGGAGGCGCGGCGGCCCTACGCCACGGCTGACGCCCAGGCGCTTCTGGACGCCGGGGCCTTCAACGGGGAGATGGAGAGGGTGGAAGGGGCCTTTGTGACCCTGGTCTACGGCATCGACCAGGAGTCGCTTACGGACTACGTAAGCTACCAGGCCATGGACACCGCCGTCAGCGCCGACGAGGTCACCGTCCTGATCCTGGCGGACGAGGAAGCGGCCAAGGCCGCCGAGGCCGCCTGCCGGAAGCGGGTGGAGAGCCAGATCGAGAACTGCCGCTCCTACGCGCCCGCCGCCCTGCCGGATCTGGAGGCCGCCGTCATCGACCGCGTGGGCAATACGGTGCTCCTGGCGGTAGGGGATCCCGAGAGACTGCCGGAGGCGGTCAAGGGGCTCAAGTAGGGGGCCGGAAATCGGAGGGCCTCCATTGGAAATTTGAAGGTGCGGCGTGTGGGCCGATGTGGTCATCGGCCCCTACGGACGCGTTTTATGAAATATGCCGGGAATTCGGTGGGCCGCTTTTTTTTGGCGGCCCGACTTTTTTTCGCGGAGGTGTAAGAGTTACACGCAAAAGGGGATTTATAGAGTGAGGACGTTCTCAGGAAACAGAGAAAGGGGGTGGAGACGTGGAGGATGCCGGGATCATAGAGCTGCTGTTTGTCCGCTCCGAACGGGCGATAGCGGAGCTTGCGGGAAAGTACGGCGCGGGGTGCCGGAGGATCGCCGGAAATATCCTCGGCGACGCGCGCGACGTTGAGGAGTGCGTCAACGACACCTATCTCGGGGTGTGGAACGCCGTGCCGCCCAGAAGACCGGATCCGCTGCGGGCGTATGTCTACAGGGTGGCGCGGAATTTGGCGGTAAAGCGCTATCACCGCAACACGGCGCAAAAGCGCGGCGGGTACGATGTGGTTCTGGACGAGCTGGAGGAGTGCCTGGCCGGATCCGGCCTGCCGGAGGAACAGCTGGAGGCGCGGGAGTTGACCGCCTTGCTGGACGCCTTCCTGGACGGCCTTCCCGCGGACGACAGGGTTCTGTTCGTCCGGCGCTACTGGTACGCGGACAGGATACAGGATTTGGCAGGCCGGATGAACACCACGCCCAACAACCTTTACGTCCGTCTCCACCGGATCAGGGAAAAACTGAAAACATATCTCATCAAGGAGGGAATAGAGCTTTGAACAGAGAGACGATATCGGACGCGGTGGGCGGCATCGCCGACAGACATATAGCGGCCGGGTACAAAGCGCGCGCAGGGAGGAGGAGTGTTCTCTGGCGCTCCGTGGCGGCATTGCTTGCGCTGGCGCTGCTGGCGGGCGGCATGTGGCTGCTTCTGACGCCCAAGGGCGTCACGGTCTATGCCTACGCCGCCGGGACGGATACGGAGCTGACGGACGCCGGGCAGAGCTTCACCACGGGCTCCGTCAGCGACGAGGGGGAGCTCACCGGCCACCCGCTGATGTTTTACCTGGTGGGGGAAAACATAGAAAAGGTGCGGTTTTCCGTGAAGAACCAGCTCATCAACTTTGTGGATCTGACGGAACAGCGCGACGAGTTCGGCTTTGCCCGGAATTTCACCGTGCCCTACGGGGAACGGGAGAGCGAGTACAGCTTCCTGGTCATAGACTGGAACCCGGCGAACATCATAAGCGCCCTGAGATCGGGCCGGTACGACGCCGTCCGGGAGATCCCGGCGGAGGAGCGGAGCGACATCATCGTCATGGAGATCACCATGACGGGCGGAGCGAAGGCGGTCAAGGCCGTGACGGTGGAGCTGAGGGACGACGGCTCCTTCTTCGCGGTCTTTGATGATTACCGGATAGGGGAGAAGGACGATTTTGTAAACCGCCCCGACGCGGAGCCGATGCCCCGGGAGGACATTTACGCCAACGGGGAGGTCGCCATACAGGTGCTGGATCGGAACGGCAACGAAATAGTCCCCGAGGCCGGGTGGTACGACGCGGGGAGCATCGGCTCTATCCGCGTCAGCTGGAATGGCCGGGAGCCGGAGACGGTGCAGATGTTCACCGCCCCCACCGGCACGGAGATGTCCGAGTATACACAGCTTCTGGCCACCAGGGTGGTGAAAACGGCGGAAAACGCGGCTGTCTTCGGGCCTGAGTGCGTGGAGGGGCTGAATATGAATCACGTCTGGTTCGTGGTAAACTTCGACAGCACTCACATCCTGACCAGCGAGATCATCAACATAGGGGATCTGGCAGAGTAGGTACGGGAACGGGCCGGCCGGGTGTCCGGCCCGTACGGAGGACAATCTCAATACGCACCAGCGCGGGTTATATAGGAACGAAAGCTATAATAACTGAGTTGTGAGCGGCTGAGCGGGTTAGACGCAGAGTCCATTCGTAACAAAGACGCGCGAATATGAATGGGACGGGGTAACGATTCCCGCCCTATTGTTTTTCTCCTCTTTGTTGCTTTCTCCTCTTTTGTCAACACAAAAGAGGAGAAAGCAAATCACTTCTGCCCTATAAGGGCGGAAACCTTATAAAACCCCCGCCGGGGAGGGGGTAAATGGCCTTAAAATGAAAAAACTTCTTGCATCATCACGGCGCGGGCGGTATAATGATACCGTTCATATTTTATTCATATGGAGGGATCTCAAATGACCGCATGGTACTTAGTGCTGTGTCTCGTCATCCTCGGCATCGCCTATGTGATCTTCAACTACATGAAGATCAAGAGAATGCGGGAGGGAACGGCGGACATGGCGGAAATGGCCGGGATCATCCGTTCCGGCGCCAATACCTTCATGCTCACGGAATATAAGAGCATCTGCCTGGTGCTGGCCGTTGTCTCCGTGATCTTTACGCTGTTCATCGAAAAGACCTCAGGACTCAGCTTCCTTCTGGGCGGCGCTATGAGCTCGGTGGTGTGCGTTCTGGGCATGAAGAGCGCCACCTACGCCAACGTCCGCACCGCCAACCGGGCCAGAGAGAGCCTGTCCATCGGGGAGACGGTGAAGGTGGCCCTGTGCGGCGGCTCCGTCTCGGGCCTGGCGGTGCAGACCTTCGGGATGCTGGGCCTGGTGCTCATCATGCTCCTCCAGGGCGGCGTCGATCACACGTCCACCAGCACCGGCCTTATCAAGCTGGGCGGAATGGCCTGCAATCCCACGGTGATGCGCATCTCCACCTACTCCCTGGGCTGCTCTATCGTGGCGATGTTCAACCGCGTGGCCGGCGGCAACTACACCAAGGCCGCGGACATCAGCTCCGACATCCTGGGCAAGATCCGTCACGACCTGCCCGAGGACGACAGCCGCGTGCCCAACACCATCGCGGACTTCATCGGCGACAACGTCAACGACATCGCCGGCAACTGCTCCGACCTTCTGGAGTCCTTCGTAGCCACCATGTCCGCCTCCGTGATGATCGCCGTGACCCTCTATCAGACCCACGGCGCCAAGGACGCCATCACCGACGCCACCTTCAACGCCACCGTCATGTTCCCCATCATCCTGGCCGCCTGCGGCCTGGTGGGGTGCCTTGTGGGCCTGATGATCGCCAACTTCAAGAAAATGGGCGACAACCCGTCTCATGAGCTTGACATGTCCACCTGGATTTCCGCCGGTCTCACCGTGATCCTGGGCGGCGTCGCATCCTATGTGTTTTTCGGCAAGCTGGGCCAGGGCGGGAACCTCTATGAGGACTTCCTCATCGGCTGGGCCTCCCCCTGGGTCAGCGCCGTCATGGGCATCCTCTCCGGCGTGGCCATCGGCGTCATCACCGAGTATTACACCAGCACCGACCACAAGCCCACCCGGGAGCTGGCGGAGATCTGCGAGGAGGGCGAGGCCTTCGTGGTCACCAAGGGCGACGCCATCGGCTCCCGCTCCTGCCTGCTGCCGGTGCTGATCATCGCCATCGCGCTTCTCATCTCCGGCAAGGTATGCGGCACCTACGGCATCGCCATCTCGGCGCTCGGTATGCTGGCCTTTGTGGGCGCCACCGTCTCCATCGACGCCTTCGGGCCCATCGCCGACAACGCCGGCGGTCTGGCCGAGTCCTGCCACCTGAATCCCGACGTGCGGAAGATCACCGATAAGCTGGACGCCGTGGGCAACACCACCGCCGCCATCGGCAAGGGCTTCGCCATCGGCTCCGCCGCCTTCGCTACCGTCTCGCTGATCGTGGCCTACGTGGGCAACTACACCCAAATCGGCACGGAGCTGTCTTTGAACTTCGCCTCCTTCTTCGTGGTGGCAGGCGGCATTTTGGGCGGCGCGCTGGTGGAGTATTTCTCCGCCATGCTCACGGACAACACCATCGATTCCGCCAAGATCATGGCCGACGAGGGCGACAAGATGATGTCCATCCCCGGCGTTCTGGAGGGGAAGGTCAAGCCCGATTACAATAAGATGATCCGTTTGGCGGCCCAGGAGGCCATCCGCAAGATGGTTCTGCCCTCCGTGCTGGCGCTGCTGATCCCCGTGGTGGGCGGACTTCTCTTCGGCGTGCAGTTCGTAGGCGGCATCCTGGTGGGCGCCACCGTCGTGGCGATCCCCCGGGCCATCTTCATGGGCAACTCCGGCGGGGCCTTTGACAACGCCAAGAAGTACATCGAGGGGGAGAACATTCCCGGACACGGCAAGGGCTCCCCGGCCCACAAGGCTGCCGTCACCGGCGACACCATCGGCGATACCCGCAAGGACGTGGTGGGCGTGGCCCTGGACATCTTCATCAAGCTCATGTCCACCGTGGCCAACACCCTGGCCCCCGTGCTGAAAAATATCGCGCTCATTAAGTGAGTTCTTCCCCGTGATTTTTGTTCAAAATCACCTTTGACAGCTTTTTCAAATCAGGCTAAAATAAACATACAACGTGTGGCACTCAATGCGTAAATCCGGTTGGGCGCCACGCGTTTTTTATTGCTCTGACAGCGTGCGGCCCGACGGCGCGGATCCAGCGTCGTGCCGCATGCTTTTTTGTGCGCCGGGGGCAGGCCCCCGGGAATTTTGGAAAGGATGATTTTTATGGAAAACAACGAATTTCTGCGCACGGAGCGGGTGGGCAGGCTGATGGGAAGATACGCGGTGCCCTGCGTCATATCGCTTCTGGTGGGCGCGCTGTATAACATCGTGGATCAGATCTTCATCGCCAACGCGGCCTATCTGGGTTCCTACGGCAACGCAGCCAACACCGTGGTGTTTCCCCTGACGGTCATCGCCCTGGCTGTGGCGGTGATGATCGGGGACGGGTGCTGCGCCTTCGTGAGCCTCTGCCTGGGGCGGGAGGAGCCCGCGCCCGCCCGCCGGAGCGTGGGGAACGCCGTGGTGATGGTGCTGGCCGCCGGGATCGCCCTGGCCGCGCTGTATCTGGGCCTCCAGACGCCCCTCATCACCGTGTTCGGCGGCACCGTCAACCGGGAGACCTTCGACTGCTCCCGGGAATATTTCTTCTGGATCGCCCTGGGGGTGCCCTTTTACATGTTCGGCCAGGCCATGAACCCCGTCATCCGGGCCGACGGAGCGCCGAAATTCGCCATGGTATCCACGCTTTCGGGCGCGGCGCTGAATATCGTCCTGGATCCCGTGTTCATCTTCGCCCTGAAGTGGGGGATGATGGGCGCGGCCGTGGCCACGGTGGCGGGGCAGGCGGTCACGGCGGCGCTGTCCGCGTGGTATCTTTCCCACATGAAGCTGGTGCGGCCCCGGCGGGGCGATTTCCGCCCGGACGGGCAGATCTGCCTGAAGACCCTGACGCTGGGCGTCACCAGCTTCCTCTCCCAGATCTCCCTGGTGGCGGCGATGGCGGCCATCAACAACATGATCCGCAAGTACGGCGCCCTCGATCCCATTTTCGGGCAGGAGGAATATGCCCAGATCCCCATGGCGGTGGTGGGGATCGTCATGAAATTCTTCCAGATCGTCATCTCCGTGGTGGTGGGGATGGCCGCCGGGTGCATCCCCGTGGCCGGGTACAACATGGGCGCGGGGGAGAAGGGGAGAGTGAAGGAGCTGTTTACGCGCCTTCTCACGGCGGAGGCGGCGGTGGGCCTCGCGGCGCTTATCGTGGTGGAGGTTTTTCCCGGGCGGCTGATCGCCCTGTTTGGCGCGGCCAACGAGAGCGTCTACTACACCGCCTTCGCCCTCCGGGCCTTCCGAATCTATCTTTGCATGATCGTTTTTGCCTGCGTTAACAAGGCGTGCTTCATCTTCCTGCAGGCCATGGGCAAGGCGCTGGCCTCCACCGTCCTCTCGCTTATTCGCGAGATCGTCTTTGGCGTGGGGCTGGCCCTGCTCCTGCCCCTCCTGTGGGGCCTGGACGGGGTGCTGATCTCCATGCCTATGGCGGATGCCCTGACGTTCCTGGCGGCGGCGTTCCTCATCAGGCGCACATACTGGGAGCTCTCGGAGGAGGATCCCGGCACGCATGGCGCTAAAATATTGAGCGTTTAAGGCGAAAACGCACCGGGAATACGCAGCCGGTTAACTGTAGGGGCCAGAGACCACATCGGCCCGCACGCCGCACCGCCGATTTCCCTTCTGTACGGGCCGGACACCCGCCGGCCCGTGTGTCGAATTCCCGAAAATCTTTCGTTAGACGCCGTACGGGCCGCCGCCCTCAACGGCCCATCGAATTTCCAACACGTTGTACGAAATGCGCGGGGAATTCGGCGGTTTGACATTGACAGGCGGAGAGAATGGGGATATAATACAGTGCGGTATTATACTACAATATTAAAAATCCACAAAAGGTGAGGATACATATGAACTTTATCTTTATCTCTCCCCAATTCCCGCCCATCTACTGGAGCTTCTGCGACAGGCTCAGGAGAAACGGCGTCAACGTGCTGGGCATCGGCGACAGTCCCTATGACAGCCTGTCCGACGGCCTCAAGGGCGCGCTGACGGAGTATTACCGGGTGGACAACATGGAGGACTACGGCCAGATGTACCGGGCCGTGGCCTTCTTTGCCTTCAAATACGGCAAGATCGACTGGATCGAGTCCAACAACGAGTACTGGCTGGAGCAGGACGCGCGTCTGCGCACCGACTTCAACGTGACCACCGGCGTCAACACCCAGGAGGTGGCGTGCTTCAAGTCCAAGTGGGGGATGAAGGAGTATTACAAAAAGGCTGGCGTCCCCACCGCCCGGTGCCACCGGATCGGCGACAAAAAGGCCGCGGCGGACTTTGTGAAGCTGGTGGGCTACCCCGTCATCGTCAAGCCCGACAACGGCGTGGGCGCCGAGGCCACCTATAAGCTGGAAAACGACGGCGATTTTGAGAATTTTTTCAACAATCTGCCCGCCGTCCCCTATGTGATGGAGGAGTTCATCACCGGCGACATCTACTCCTACGACGCCATCACCAACTCCAAATGCGAGCCGCTCTTTGAGTCCATGACCGCCTGGCCGCCCTCCATCATGGATATCGTCAACGACAAGCTGGATCTGGCCTACTATGTGGAGGCCGGGATGCCCGCGTCCCTGCGGAAGCTGGGCCGGGCCACGGCCAAGGCCTTCGGGGCGCGCAGCCGCTTCATCCACCTGGAGTTCTTCAAGCTGAAGGTGGCCAAGGAGGGCCTGGGCAAGGTGGGGGACTTTGTGGGCCTGGAGGTCAACATGCGCCCCGCCGGCAGCTACACCCCGGATATGATGAATTTCGCCCACTCCACCGACGTCTACGAGATCTGGGCGGAGATGGTGGCCTACGACGAGCGCCGGCTCCCCGAGAGCGGCGAGGATCACTTCTGCGTCACCGCCGACAGGCGGGATATGTACGACTATGTCCACACAAACGAGGAGATCTTCCAGAAGTACGGGGACAAGATCGTCAAATACGAGCGCCTTCCCGCCATCTGGGAGGATCAGATGGGCAACGAGACGTTCATCGCCCACGCCGCCGACAGGAAGGAAGCCAACGCCTTCATCAAATTCGTCAACGCCAAGAAAAAGTAACGCAGGGGAGAAGAGCATGGAAGTTCGTTATTTTAAAGAGTGGAGCCGGGAGCTGGACCGGGATATGGAATTCAAGGTCTACGGGAACCGGGGAAAGCTCTGTTTCGCCTTCCCGCCCCAGAACGGGAGATTCTGGGACTTTGAAAACTTCGGCATGGTGGAGTGCATGAGGCCCTGGATCGAGGAGGGGCGGATCATGCTGGTCTGCGCCGACGGCATCGACAGCGAAAGCTGGTCAGCCAAAAACGACGACCCCCGCCACCGCATCGAGATGCAGGAGAAGTGGTTCCGCTACATCACCCTGGAGCTTTATCCCAGGGCCCGGGAGCTGGGGGACGTCCACGGCAAGGGGATGCTCACCGGCTGTTCCATGGGGGCGGTGCACTCCGGGATCTTCTTCTTCCGCCGCCCGGATCTGTTCGACACCGTGGTGGCCCTCAGCGGCACCTACAACGCCAACGACTTTATCCCGGGCTACATGGACGACCTCATTTACGACAATTCCCCGGTGTATTTCCTGCCCAATATGCCCTTCGACCACCCGTATATGGAGCTTTACCGCCAGAGCCAGCTGATCTTCTGCGTGGGCCAGGGGGCCTGGGAGGACGAGCTTCTGGCCGGGACCCGGGCCCTGGACGCCGTCTGCCGGGAGAAGGCCATCCCCGCCTGGTTCGACTACTGGGGCTTCGACGTGAACCACGACTGGTGCTGGTGGCAGAAGCAGCTGCCGTATTTCATGGGCAAGCTGGATTTGTAATTTGATTTGAAAAGAGCAACGGGCGGGGATGAACCGCCCGTTGCGTTTTGATACCCGTCGCGTTTTATATTTATAGGGGGGAGCTTTATGAAGAAAACGGTTTCGGTTCTGCTTATTATTTTCCTTGCCGTAACGTCGGCCCTTTTCTGCGGCCTGTGGCTGCGGGAGAGAGACAATCGGGACGATGCACGCCGTCTGGCCCAGTCCGGGGCCTTAGAGGCGTATGAGAGCTTTTCGGACTTCGCCGCCTCCGGCGAGGAAAGCGACTACTGGCGGGGCGCGGCGGCTTTCCGCTCCTTTGAGCAGGCCTATCAGATGTTGGTGGAGGGGACGAACCGGGAGGATAATGTTATCTTCTGCAACGAGGTCTACGGCGCCCTTCTCCTTTCGCCCGAAAAGAGCCGGGAGCATATGGCGGAGATCTGCCAGGTGATGGAGCTTTTGGCCAAGGACGTGGAGGACACGGCGGGCTATGCCCGCATGGCGGAGCTGAGAAACGCCCTGGAGGCGTGACGGTCAGTTCACATGGGCCTTCTTCACAGCGGGGCCGGTGATCACCGTGCCGTCCTCGGCAAAGCGGGAGCCGTGGCAGGGACAGTCCCAGGTGTGCTCTGTGTCGTTGTGCTTGAGGGCGCAGCCCATGTGGGTACAGCGGGGGAGCGTAGGCGGGAGAAGGCTGGCGGCGCTGTGGGCCGTGTTCTCCCAGAGAGGGCCGGCGGGCATGGGCCTGGCCGGATCGAAAACAGGGGCAAGCTTGTTCTCACGGCCCAGAATGGCGTCCCGCAGCAGCGTCGCCGCCGCCATGGACGTGCTCATGCCCCAGGCGTTGAAGCCCGTAGCCACGAACAGGTGGGGCGTGGCGGGGGAGCAGCGGCCGATATAGGGCGCCCCGTCCAGTGTGAAGCAGTCCTGGTTGACCCAGCGGCAGACCTCCCGCGCTTCCGGGACGTGCTCCTTGAGAAAGAGCCGGATCCGGGCGAAATCCTCCTCCTCGCTTCCTAAGTCGTGACAGCCGCACCCCACGATCAGCTTGTCCCGGTACGACCGGAAGAAGAAGCCCTTTTCCGCATCCTCGGAGAGGGTGCAGTCCAGCTTCGGCGCGTTTTCCACCACCATGACGCTCTCCCGCTTTTGCCGGAGCTTCATGAAATACATCCCGCGCAGGCCTGTGAAGGGGAAGTGGGAGGCGATGATGATGTTTTTCGCCGTGACGCTCCCGGCCTCCGTGCGGGCCGTGTGACTCTCCAGCTTCAGCACCGCCGATTTTTCGTAGATCCGCAGCTTGGCCGCCAGGGCGTACAGGAGCTTCAGCGGGTGGAATTGGGCCATATCCGGGAACACCACCGCCCCGGCTGAGCGGATCCCCAGTGGGAGCCGGTCGGTGAAGCGGGCGGGAAAGCCCAGATCGATGACGGCGGCGGCCTCCCGGCGCATTTTATCCGCGTCCTTCCAGGCGTATAGCACCGACGGGCGCATTTCAAAGTCACAGTCGATGCCCCAGGCGACCTCCGAAAGGCGCTTCACTGCCTGGAGGTTGGCGTCCAGGTACCCCTTGGCCGTCTCCCGCCCGAACCGGCGGATGAGATCGGAATAGAGGACGCTGTGCTGGGCGGAGATCACCGCCGTGGTGCCGGAGGTGATGCCCCGGCCCACCCTGTCCGCCTCCAAAAGCACGCAGTCCACCCCGGCGCAGGTAAGCTCGTGGGCACAGAGTATGCCCGCCATGCCGCCGCCGATGATCAGCGTGTCGGCGGTCAGATCGTTCATAAGCTTGGGATATACGGCGGGCTTGACATCCCGCGTCCAGATGCTCTCCATGGGTAACGCCCCTTTTTTCGTTTTTCTCTATTCTTTGCGGAAACGGGCGGAATTATTGAAAAAGATTTTGCGGGGTACGGTAGGATGGACAAATTTACGGAAACGTTCGGCGGGATCGCGCTCACCTGTACCGTGGAGGATGGAGCGGTCACCGGCCTTGCCTTCGGCGGGGGAGAGACGGGCGGCCGGCAAAACGGCGCGGCTCTGGCCCTCTGGGAGAGGGTCAGGGGGGAACTGGAGGAATATTTTTCCGGCGCGCGCCGGAGCTTTGATCTGCCTGTACGCTTACGCGGTACGGAATTTCAGCGCCTGGTGTGGGCGGCGCTGACGGAGATCCCCTACGGGGAGACGCGTTCCTACGGCCAGATCGCCCGCCGGATCGGCCGGCCCGGGGCGGCCCGGGCCGTGGGGATGGCCTGCCACGCAAATCCCGTCGTCCTGCTGATCCCGTGTCACCGGGTGATCGGCAGCTCCGGCGCTCTCACGGGCTTTGGCGGCGGGCTGGAGATAAAAAAGCGCCTCCTGGCGCTGGAAGCGGAGCAGGTCAAACGGGGCGGAGAAGAAGGTCTGTGAAGCAGAAGGGGAGAGGTTGGAAACCCTGTATCGAATTTCCTAAAATCCACCCCAAAACGCCGTACGGGCCGCCGTCCACGGCGGCCCACACAGAAACCCTTCAACACCATTGAACATAATGTAGGGGCCGATGACCACATCGGCCCACACGCCGAGCCTCCGAATTTCCCACACGCCTGTCCGAATTCCCAAACATTTTCCCATAAACGCCGTAGGGGCCGCCTTTCCAGGCGGCCCGTCAATTTCAATGGCGGCGGAGCCGCAACCTTTTTGAGGCGGGCCGTGCGGAAATTCGTCGCGCGTCGGGCCGCCAAGAGAGGCGGCCCCTACGGAAGCGTATCAATCGGAAATTGTGAAATTCGGTGATGCCATGGGCCGCCGAGGGCGGCGGCCCGTACGTCGTAGAACGTAAAATTTTCGGGAATACGATATACGGGCCGGCCGGTGTCCGGCCCGTACGGAAATGCTTCGTGTAAATTGAGGGTGACCACGCGGTTATTTCAACCAGCCCAGGAGGGAATCGTCCTCCCGCTCCTCCAGGACGCGGATGGCCCCCTCCAGCATCCGGGCGGCGTCCGCCCTTGTGAGGGTGGAGGCGGAGACGCCGTCGGCCACGGTGTCAAAGATCCCGCAGGAGGTGAGATTGGCGCTGGCCTGGATCGCCCAGGCGGGCTCCGCCGCGCCCTCCTCCAGGGCCACGTCAGTGATGCCCAGGGCGTTATTGACCATGACGGTGGCCTCGGCGAAGGTGACGGGGGCGTTGGGGGAGAACACGATCCTGCCGTCGGAGCGGGCGTTGCCTCTCACCACGTCGTTTGTCAGGGCCGTGGTGAGATAGGGCTTCTGCCAGACGGGGATCTCCTCGTCGTCAAAAAAGCCCGTTCTGGCCACGTCCAGGATCTCCGTGCCGGAGAGGGACATGCACATCACCAGAAATTCTCCTCTGGTGACGGTTTTCTCCGGGTCAAAGACGTATTTCCCGCCGATCTGTTCCCCCACAAAGACGCCCTTTTCCGCCAACAGCTGGGCGGCGTAGGCGTCGCCGGAGCCGGTCATATCGGAGTAGGTGACGGCGGTCTTCTGCTTTTTGATGTCGATGGTGACGGTGGCCTCGTTGGACACGTTGCCTTTGTCGTCGGTGGCGGCGTAGGTGAAGGTGTCCTTGCCCTTCTTGCCCTCCGCCGGGGTGTAGACGAACTCACCCTCCGTGACCTCCACACTGCCCTTTTTGGGCTTGCGGATCACGCTGAAGGTCACAGGGTCGCCCTCCGGGTCAAGGGCCTTGAAGGAGCCGGAGACGCTGACCTGGCGGTACGTCTCCAGAGCCAGATTTTCGGCCACGGGCGCGGAGTTGAGCTTCACGTCCGCGGGATAGAAAAGGGCGAAGGCCGGAACGGCGCTGAGGAGCATCGCGGCGGCCAGCGTCAGGAGCACAAGCGCGGTTAACTTTTTCATTCATTTGACCTCCATAGCAGGATGAGTTTATTTTGTCATATGGAGGAAGAGATTATGCGCAGAGGCAAAAAGATAAAATGAAAATTTTTAAAAAAGTTGTTGACAAATACCGCCTTCCTTTAGTATAATAGCTCTTGCCGCTGATGAGGCGGCGGGAACGAGTGACAGGGGAGTATAGCTCAGCTGGTTAGAGCGCCTGCCTTACAAGCAGGAGGTCACAGGTTCGAGCCCTGTTACTCCCACCACGTTATGTGGCCAAGTAGCTCAGCTGGTTAGAGCGCCGGCCTGTCACGCCGGAGGTCGAGGGTTCGAGCCCCTTCTTGGTCGCCATTTATGCCCAGGTAGCTCAGTTGGTAGAGCAGCGGACTGAAAATCCGCGTGTCGTTGGTTCGATTCCGACCTTGGGCACCATCCGCGGCCTTAGCTCATCTGGTAGAGCGCCACCTTGCCAAGGTGGAGGTAGCGAGTTCGAGCCTCGTAGGCCGCTCCACAAGATTGGGGGCGTTAGCGCCCCCAATCGCATATCGGTAACGTTTACGTGTACCGCCGCATATACTGTCCTGTATGGCGACATAGCCAAGTGGTAAGGCAAGGGTCTGCAAAACCCTGATTCCCCAGTTCAAGTCTGGGTGTCGCCTCCAAAAGAAAAAGCCCGCTCTGCGGGCTTTTTCTTTTGGAGGCGAACGGACTTGCAGAGCAAGTCCGCCCCCGCCGTGCCAGAGCGCGGCGGGGGTTCATTTAAACTGGAAAAACTGGAAGGGGAACCCTGATGGTTCCCCTTCCAAAACCTTCCTTCCGAAAAATGAAGATCAATCTACCCGTTGAATTCGCCGCCGGCCTCCATGGTGGCCAGTGCGTTTTTTACATAGCCGTCCACCTCGCCCCGGTCGATATCCAGCGCCACGGCCAGCTCCCCGTAGAGCATATCCTCCGCCCGCTTCATGAAGCGCTCGTCGATCTGGCCCAGCTTCTTGCCGTGCTCGGCGGCATAGCGGCGCTTCTCCACCACGTCCTTGATGAGCTTCACAAGGCCGAGGCACTCATACCGCTGGATGGCCTTCTGGTAGTGCTCCGTGAGAAAGCGCAGGTTCATGCTCTCGTAGAGCTCCCCGTTGACGCCGGGGATGGCGCGTATAAGGTCGATGGCCTCCTCCCGGGAGATGACCGGGCGCATGAACACAGGGGTGTCCACCGGCGCGAATACCTTGCCCGTGCGGTACAGCGGGGACAGGGTATAGTACAGCTTGTCCTTGTTGGCCCCGGACACGTTGGGACAGCCGATGTCCTCGACCACACAGACGCCCTCTCCTCCGTATATGATATAAGCCCCCATATCAAACATAATCGTACACTCCCGCGTTTCCATCCTCATAATGCGTTCTCACACTTTCCAATAAGATAATTATACCATAGATTTTTCCCGAATGTAAGTGGAAATTTTCAAAAAATGCACGAAATTATTGCGTTTTTTGCGTTTATAGGCTGTTGCGCTTGCATTTCTTCCTCAAATTTACTATAATAGAGGAAAACACTATCCGAGGAGGCCGGGTTATGAAAAAATTGGGATTTGGCCTGATGCGTCTGCCCACCTTGGATCCCAAGGATCAAAAGAGCATCGATATGCAGGAGATGTGCCGCATGGTAGATATGTTCCTGGAGCGGGGGTTCACCTATTTTGACACCGCCTGGATGTACCACGACCATCAAAGCGAGATCGCCGTCCGGGAAACGCTGGTGAAGCGCCACCCCAGGGACGCCTTTACCCTGACCACCAAGCTCCCCACCATGATGCTGAAGGAGGAGGGGGATCAGGAGCGTATTTTTGAGGAACAGCGCAAAAAATGCGGCGTGGCGTATTTTGACTACTACCTCCTGCATAACATGAACAGCAGGGTGCTGGAGACGGTGGAGCGGCTGGACTGCTTCGGCTTCCAGCGGAAGCTCCTGAAGGAGGGCAAGATCCGCCACATCGGCTTCTCCTTCCACGACAAGGCCGACGTGCTGGATAAGCTTCTGACGGATCACCCGGAGGTGGAGTTCGTCCAGCTGCAGCTCAATTACCTGGATTGGGATTCCGAGCGCGTCCAGTCGCGCCTGTGCTACGAGACGGCCGTCAGGCACGGCAAGAAGGTCATCGTCATGGAGCCGGTGAAGGGCGGCGCTCTGGCCAAGCTCCCGGCGGAGGCGGAGGCCCTGCTGAAGGCCGCCGGCCCCGACGCCTCCGTGGCGTCCTGGGCCGTGCGCTTTGCCGCCAGCCTGCCGGAGGTGCATGTGGTGCTGTCCGGCATGAGCAATATGGCCCAGATGGAGGACAACACCGGCTTTATGGGCGATTTCAAGCCCCTCACCGAGGACGAGCGGGCCATGCTCATGAAGTGCGCCGACATCATCAACAACTACACCGCCGTGCCCTGCACCGCCTGCCGCTACTGCGTGGAGGGGTGCCCCATGGGCATCGAGATCCCCGCGCTCTTTTCCCTCTACAACGCACACATGAAGGCGAAGCTCCTGAGAAGCTGGTCAGACCCCTCTAAGGAGCAGTATCAGGAGTTTACCAAGACCCACGCCAGGGCGTCCGACTGCGTGGCGTGCCGTCAGTGCGAGGGGGCCTGCCCCCAGCATCTGGAGGTGGTCAGCGCCCTTAAGGACGTGGCGGCGGCCTTTGAAAATTGATTTTTTAAGACCTGAATAACGGAGGTAACGGCATGAAGGTTTTACTGGTAAACGGAAGTCCCCACGAGAAGGGCTGTACATACACCGCCTTGAGTGAGGTGGCCAAGGCGCTCAACGACTGCGGCGTCGATACCGATTTCTTCTGGCTGGGGAACGCGCCCATCGCCGGATGCCGGGGCTGCGGCGGCTGCCGGAAGGCGGGGAAGTGCGTCTTTGGCGGGGATAAGGTCACGGAATTTACGGAGATTTGCGATGAGTACGACGGCTTCATCTTCGGCTCGCCCGTCCACTACGCGGCCATGAGCGGCGCGATGACCAGCTTCATGGACAGGGTCTTCTACTCCGCCGGCGGGAAGCTCCGCTCCAAGCCCGGCGCGGGTGTGGTCTCCGCCCGGCGCGGCGGCACCACGGCGGCCCTGGATCAGCTGCAAAAATACTTCTACATCACCGGGATGCCCATCCCCACCAGCCAGTACTGGCCCATGGTGCACGGTAATACCCCCGCGGAGGTGGCCGAGGATCTGGAGGGGCTTCAGACCATGCGCATCCTGGGCGAGAACATGGCCTGGCTTTTGAAGTGCATCGAGGCGGGCCGCGCCGCCGGCATCTGTCCGCCGGAGCGGCAGACGAAGATCAACACCAATTTTGTGCGGTAAGCCTATAACGATCGGATCCTCCTCCTGTGCGAGGGGGATCCTTTCCGTTTTTGCTATATTAACGGTTGATTGTTTTTTTGCCGAATTGGCTGTATAATGACCGCAAATCGCTTACAGGAGGAGAGACGGATGCAGCACAAGGGGACGAGGACGCTGGAGACGGAGCGGCTGCTGCTGCGGCGGTGGCGGATCGAGGACGCCCAGGAGGCGTTTCAAAACTGGATGAACGACCCGGAGGTGACGAAATACCTGACCTGGAAGCCCCACGGGGAGATCGCCGTCACCCGCCTGCTCCTGGAGGCCTGGGCGGAGGAGGCGGAGCAGGAGAACTGCTACCACTGGGCCATCGTCCTCAGGGAGACGGGGGAGCTGATCGGGGACATCAGCGTCATGCACGCCAATGATTTCCAGGAGACGGGATCCGTGGGCTACTGCATGGGCAGACGCTGGTGGGGACGGGGCTATATGACCGAGGCCTTCCGGGAAGTCCTGCGCTACTGCTTTGAGGAGGTGGGCTTTTACCGCGTCAGCGGGAGCCACGCCGCCGGAAATATCGGCTCGTCGCGGGTCATGGAGAAGTGCGGGCTGAAAAAGGAGGGCGTGCGCCGGAGCGCCTTCCGCCTGCTTCTGTCCGGGGAGCGCGTGGACATCGTGGACAGAGGGATCCTGAGAGAAGAATATCGCGGCTGAAACCGCAAGAAGGCGCCGCCCTCTCCCGAAAAAGGAGGGGGCGATTTTTGTGAAACCGTCTTCCAATTTAAGAGATTGTGTGGTATCATGAAAAAAACTTTTCACGGAGGCGCGGCATGAAAACCTATTTGCGCACGGTCAACTATTACGAGACGGACAAGATGGGGGTGGTGCACCACTCCAACTACATCCGCTATTTTGAGGAAGCTCGCACCTGGTTCATGGAGCAGATGGGCTACCCCTACGAGCGGCTGGAGCGGGAGGGGATCATGAGCCCCGTGATTGCCATCAGCTGCGAGTACAAAAAGCCGGTACACTACCCGGACACCGTGGCCGTGGATACGCACCTTGTGAGTATGGGGAAATTCCGGTGCGCCTTCCGCTACGAGGTCAGGGACGCCGCCACCGGTCAGCTTCGGGCCCTGGGCTCCAGCCAGCACTGCTACCTGGACGCCAAGGGCGGCATCGTCAATCTGGAGAGAGTGAACCCGGCGTTCCTGGCGGCCTTCGCCCCGGAGTGCGAGGGGGAAGGGAAATAAAAAGAAACGGGGGATGAGAGCATGGGCGGAAAGAGGGCCGCGTTCCTGGCGCTGGCGCTGTCTCTGGCGGTGACGGGATGCTCCGCGGCCATGGAGAAGCGGGCGCTGGAGAAGTCCGGGATCTATGAGGACGAGGCGTATCAGCGCTATCAGGCGGCGCTGGAGGCCGGGGAGGTGGTGCCGGACGGGGAGTACCGGGGCTATGCCAGCGACGCGGCGGAGCTTTTGGAGGAGGCGGACAAGCCGGCGGAGGAGCCGGAGGGCGTGAAGGTCACGCTGGCGGAGAACGCCAGGCTGTCGGTGAGCCTCTACGCCGATCAGGAGATGACGAAGCCTGTGGCGGGGGACGGCTCCGTGCTCCCCGGTGGTACGGCGCTTTATGCCCGGGTGACGGTCAAGGGGGAGCAGTCCGGGGACAAATACGTCTTTGACGGCTTCCGTATCCGCGCTATCCGGGCGGACGGGACGGTGGAGGTCACGGAGCACAGGGCCGCCTCCGACGGCCTGGTGTGCGTGGTCCCCTCCGACGACACCGCCGCCCTGTCCATCCTGCCCCTGGGCCGGTATGAGGATCGGGTCTTGACGCTCTCCGCCCAGAGGCTCACCGCCTCCGGGACACGGGAAGCCATGAGCGGCCAATGGCTGGTGAACGGGAAGCGGGTGGACGCGTCCCGGGTGATGATCGGCTCCGCCGCCGGGTATGAGGTGCGCTTCGATTACAGCACCGTGGCGGAGTCCTACTATCCCGACAGGGCCGCTTCCTCCCCGGAAATCGCGGAGGAAGCGGGAGGCGTCGCCGCTTTTGGCCGCCAGGAGCCGAAGGGCGGGGCGGAGCGCTTTTCCCTGGTCTTCCGGCCCTATGTCAAGCTGACTTTGACGAATAAGGAGTACATCTGGCTTTTCCGGGACGGCATCGTCAAGTCCGTCACGGTGAACGGGGAGGCTCTGGAAAAGGTGGACAGGAAGACCGTGGCGCTGGGCGAACGGTTCCGGGTCGGGGACAAGATCGTCATCCGGGTCAAAAGCGCCTACCGGGTCGCGGCGGGGGATCTGCAGGTGACGGGGCCGGTAGAGACGGACAACGGCCGGACGGCGGAATACACCGTCACGGTGCCGGCCTGGTACTACGGCGCGGACACGAAGATCGAAGTCGTCAAGAGCGAAAAGAAGTGAGGGGAGCGGCATGAATATCGGGAAAAATCTGAGGGCGCTGGTGGCCGTCGCCGTCTGCGCGGTTTTGCTCATCGGCGGCATCGTGCTGGTGTGCCTGTCCGTGTCGGGGGCGGAGGAGATGAAGGAGGGCGTGGCCGCCGCGGCCCAGGGCGCCGGGAGCGCCGCCGGCTTTTTCGCCGGCTCTGTGGAGGGCGTCCCCTACTACCTGGAGCGGTACGACCAGGGGAAGGAGAAGGGCCTCTCCGCCGAGGACTCCCACGTGACGGGCCTCACGCGGGCCCAGCTGGGGGACGGAAAGCTCCAGGTGCTGGCCGCCACCGTGTCCCTGGCGGTGGATAACGAGGTGGGCAAGACCTATGCCGCCCTGGCTCTCCTGCGGGGGAACATCGTCTTTTCCGTGGATCTGAGCCGCGCGGAGATCGGGGACGGCGTTCTGACCCTCCCGGATGTGGAGATGAGCTTCGTTATTGACCACCGGCAGACGGAGATCATCGCCGAATACCAGCGGAGCTTTTTCAACGGCAGCACCGAGGACGGGTACGACGAATTTCTGAACTCCGTCAGAAAGATCGAGAGCGAAGTGGAGAAATATGTGGAGAACTACGACGAGCTTCGCGATGAGGCCCGCCAGGCCGCCGTGGAGATGGTGAAGACCATCGCGGACAGCGTCAGCGGGAAGAAATACGACGTGATCATGGGAGAGGGGGCGTGACCGATGGCGGATAAGGACAGGCGGGCCCTGGCGGTGACCGGGGAAAGGGCCCCGGTTCAGGAGCCGATCCGGGAGAAACGGCCCTCCAAAAAGAAAGAAATCAAGACAAGGCACGTTTTGTGGGGAGCTTCCATTCTCTTTGGCGCGGCGGCCGCCGTACTGCTCGCCGTCAGCCTCGTCATTCGGGGCGACGCCATCGCCGAAGCCGCCCGGGACGCCGCCGACTCCTTCTCGGCGGGCTTTTCGGAAAAATCCGGGGAGATCCGGGAGACCATGGGCGCCAAGGGGTACGACAACGGCTTTGAGGATTACCGCACCGTCAACGACGTGACCATCCGGCTGGAGGAGGTGCGGAAGACGGCGAAGCTGGAGGTGATGAAGGTTTCCTCGGTGGTGTACATACACGACACCGGCGCGCTGGAGGGCAAGGTCGCCGCGTGGCTGAAGGTGTCCGGCACCGGCGTCTACACTGTGGATATGGCGGCCGGGGAATATGTGGTGGACAATGAAAACCGGTACGTCCTTGTCCGGGTGCCCGAGCCTGAGCTGAGCCAGGTGGAGATCACGGACAAGGAGAAGAAGCTCTACCGGGACAAGCGCTGGTTCACCAACGGCGACCCGGGCCAGGGCGTGGAGCTGGCCATCGCCCAGCTGGCCCAGGCCCAGACGGAGCTTACGGAGGATATCCGCAATAACCAGTACGCCAACGACTCCCTGGAGAACAACGCCGGGATCGTGATCTCCGCCCTTGTCCGCTCGCTGAATCCCGACATCCCCGGCCTTACGGTGGACGTGGAGTTTTTCTGAGCGGGGAGCAATGGGGAAAAAGGATCCGCTTTGCCGGGGGCTGAGAGGTCAGTCCCCGGCTTTTCCGTTAGGGCGCGGGTGTTTAGAAATTTTTTAGAATTAGCAGGTACACTAAGGCGAGGGGAGATGAGAGATGTGTCAAAGACGGTACTGATCGTGGACGACGAGCGGGATCTGGGCGTTATGCTCAGGCGCTATTTTGAGCTGAACGGCTACGGCGTGATGCTGGCCGGGAGCGGCCTGGAGGGCATCGAGAAGGCGGGGCGCCAGCCGGACATCATTCTGCTGGACGTGAACCTGCCGGACATCGACGGTGTGGAGGTCTGCCGGCGGATCCGCGACCATGTGTCCTGCCCCATCCTCTTCCTGACGGCGCGGGTGGAGGATCGGGACAAGCTTCTGGGATTCGCCGCCGGCGGGGACGACTACATCGTTAAGCCCTTCTCCTTAGACGAGCTGGGGGCCCGGGTGGAGGCCCACCTCCGGCGGGAGGCGCGGCGGGATCAGACGCCCCGGCGGACGCTGTTTGACGACAACTTTGTCATCGACTATACCGCCCGGCAGGTGAGCTTCAAGGGGCGTGAGATCCCCATGAAGCCAAAGGAATTTGACATCGTGGAGCTTCTGTCCGCCTACCCCGGACAGCTTTTCAGCAAGGAGCGGATCTTTGAGCACATCTGGGACGCGGACAGCGACACGGACGTGGGCGTTATCATGGAGCATGTGAGCCGAATCCGGGCAAAATTCGCCAAGGCGGGCTGTAAGCCCTACATTCAGACGGTCTGGGGGAGAGGATACAGATGGGTAAAATAAAAAAGTGGTACCGCTCGTTGCCCATATGGCTTACGTTTTTCCTCTTTGCCCTGGCGGGACTGGCCGCCTCCGCGTTCTTCGCCAACCGGGTGACGGGGGCCAAATATTACGAGCTTCTCCACCTGAAGGAGACGGCCGGTACGGTCATCTCCGGCTCCTTTGTGGAGCTTAAGAAGGGGGAGGGGTACATCGAGACCGGCGACACGACGGCAGAGGACGCGCCGGAGGTGGAATATTCCCTGAAGCCCGTGGAAAACAGCTACCAGTACTGGGCCGAGCTGGAGACGGCCCTGCCGCAGAACGTGAAGGTGGCGTATCAGTACACCATGACCCAGGCCAAGCTGGCGCCGTTTCTGATCTACGCGGCGGGACTGCTGCTGGCGGCGCTCCTTTTCTGGTTCACCAAGCTGCGCAAGCCCCTGCTGATGCTGGAAGCGGCCTCGGAGCGGATCGCGGAGAACGAGCTGGACTTCCCCCTGGACTACGCCGGGCGGGACGAGATGGCGCGGCTGTGCGCCGCCTTCGAGCGGATGCGCTCGGCGCTGGACGAGAACAACCGCCGGATGCTCCGTATGATCGACGAACAGCACCGGCTCAACGACGCCTACACCCACGACTTGCGCACGCCCGTCGCCGTGCTGAGGGGCTATACGGAGCTGCTCTCCCGGTACATGCCCGCCGGCCGCCTGCCCCAGGAGGAGGTGCTGGACACCGTCCGCACCATGTCGGCCCAGGTGGAGCGCCTGGAGCGGTTCGTCAACTCCATGAGCACCGCCCAGAGGCTGGGGGACGTGGAGCTTCACCCGGAGGAGACGACGGCGGAGGCGCTGGCTGCCGGTATGCGGGAGACGGCGGAGATCCTGGGCGAGGACGCGCCTGTGGCCGTGGAGGTGGCCGCCCGCGTGCCGGAGGGGACGCTGTTGGTGGACGCCGGGGCGTTCCATCAGGTTTTTGAAAACCTCCTGGGCAACGCTCTGCGGTTCGCCAGGTCGAAGATCCGGGTGGAGCTGACGTCTGACAACGGCAAAATCACCCTGCGCGTCGCCGACGACGGCCCCGGATTCACGGAGCGGGAGCTGGTGACGGCGGCCACCCCCTACTACAGCGGGAAAAAGGGCGATACGGAGCACTTCGGGCTGGGCCTTTACATCTGCCGGACGCTGTGTGAAAAGCACGGCGGGAGTTTGACCCTGGAAAACGGTTCCGCGGGCGGCTGTGTGACGGCGGCGTTCGGGGAAATTCAAAAATAAAACACAAATAGTTGAGAAAAAATGCAGAATCATGAGGTATCATCCATCGTGCGGGCCAAAAGTCCGCACGATTTTCTTTTTGCCGGAGGGAGCGCCATGAAAAAGAGGACAGCCGCCGCGCTTTTGGCGGTACTGCTGACAGTCTCCCTGGGGGCGTGTCATAGAGGGGCGGAGACCACGCCGGGTGGGGATACGGCAAACGCAGCGCCGGAGGGGAGCGGAACCGATACAGCCCGGGAGGAAGGCGCGGAGCGTCTGCCCTTTCAGGGGTCGGACGGCTGGGACTTTCAGAAAAATATGCATCAGTCCGCCTTCGGGAGCCTGGCCCACCTGGGGAAGGCGGAGACGGGGTACTATTTCCAGTTTGACACCACGCTCTACTACCTGGAGGGGACTTCCGGGCGGGTGACGCCCCTTTGCGCCAAGCCCGACTGCGCCCACGGGGACGGAACCTGCAGCGCCTGGGCCGGGGCCTACGCCCTCTGGTACAGCGGCGGGCGGCTCTATTTCGTAAGGCGCGATCGTGAGGAGCGGGACGGGACGTTCACGGAGCTGGGCAAGCGCGTCTACGCCGTAAACCCCGACGGCACGGGCCGCCGCCAGGTCATGAGCCTGGAGCTCAGACCGGTGGAGGGACAGCCCCTGTCCTCCTTTGACGAGCCCATCTGTCACCGGGGGCAGGTGTACTTCGTCTATAACGGCGCTCTCTACCGGATGCCGCTGGAGGGGGACGCCGGGGAGGCGGAGCGAATCTGGGGCGAGGACTATTATTCCGGCGGCGGGACGGGCGGCTACACGGCCTACGACCCCGACGAGCCCCATTATACCCTCTGGGCGGAGGGGGAGACGGTGTATTTCATGCTGACCGCGCCCCGGGAAAACGGCGCGCGGAGGGACGCCCTCTATGCCTGCGACACCGTGGAGAAAAGCGTCGACAAGGTGTGGGAAGTCCCCGGCGAGGATCAGGTGGGGCCGTGGGAGACTACCGGCGTCTCGGTGAGCCGGTGGTATGTGACGAACGGGTACATCTACTTCTACCTCTCCGGCGGGGATATGTGGCGTGGGGATCTGTCTACCGGAAAAAATGTGAAGCTGGCGGACACCCACGAAAAGACCCTCTACGGCACCGCCGTCTTCTCCGATGCGTACATGTGCCTTTTGAACGACCGCCCGATGACCGACCCCGCCACCGGCAAACCCTGGCTGGGGGCCGGCCTCCACGCGGGCGGCGACACCGTGTACGTCTATCGGCTGGACGGCACGCCGGTTCGGGAAATCCCGCTGGGGAGCCTTTGGGACACGCTGGGTCAGATCGAGGGCTTCTATCCCGTCCTTTGCGATAGCGGCGCCCTCTATCTCATAGCCGATGCCGGGGAGATGGTTCCCCTTCCCGGCGGCGCGGGAAGCCAAAAGTCCCGCTGTGATGTCCTCTGCCGCGTGGATCTGGAGACAGGGGCCGTTTCTGAGATCACCCGCTGGGAGGACTGGACATGAGCGGCCAACCCTTTTGAACACTTCGAATTATACCATGAAGGCACGAATATGTCAAGTAAAAATATAATAAAAATAATTAACTTTTTGTGAACAAATTGAAACGGGAGGGAAAACCTATGAAAACAGCCAAAAGACTATTTTCCGCCCTGCTGGCGGTTCTTATCACCCTCTCCCTTGCCGCCTGCAATAAGGAGGTCGGCGGGGAGGTGGATATTCCCGCCGACCAGACCGGGAGCGACGATTTTCAGAAAAACCTGCACCAGACAGACGAGGTTAGCTTTTTAGAGACAGATGCGGGATATTATTTCTCCTGGGGTTCGCTTTTCTATATTGAAAAGGAGACCATGAAAACCACCAGAGTCTGTGCAAAGCCTGACTGTGACCACACGGATGACGCTGTCTGCAATTCGCGTATCCACGCGGACTACCTCCTGACAGGAGGGGAAAGGATCTATTACGTCGGATATGACAACGATCCCAAAACAGTCAGTTCCGTGAAATATGACGCTACGGAACGCCAAACGATCCAGGAGCTGAAATTTCGGGAGACCTCCGCCGCCCAGTCCTGCTATGACCAGGCCATCTACCACCGCGGTTACATCTACTACGTCAGTGACGATATCCTCTACCGGGTCAAGCTGGGCGGGGAGAAGGACTCGGCGGAGGAGATTTGGAAGCCGGAGAACGCCGGTTCGGCACAGTCCCACGGCGGACAGATCGACTTTGACCCCAACGGGATACATTATTCACTCTGGGCTGACGGGGATATGCTCTACTTTATGGCTAACGTTCAGACCACTGGCGGGACATTTAAGGACGTTTTGTTTCAGTGTGATTTGAACGATATGAGCGTTAAGCAGGCCTGGGTCACCCCGGACAAGGAGGACGTGGGCGAATGGGAGGAAACCGGCGCCTCGGTGAGCCAGTGGTATGTGATAGACGGATATATCTATTTCTACCTGGCCGGGAACGGCTTATGGCGGACGGAGCTTGCCAGCGGGAAAAACGAAAAGCTGGCAGAGACAAGCGAAAAAGCGCAGTACGGCAGCGCCATCTTCTCGGACGATTACCTGTGCCTTCTGAATGATATACCCATCTACTTTTATGGGGATCCCACGCCGGCGCCCGGAGGTATGTTCCGCTCCTACGGGGACGCCATCTTCATCTACACCTTGGACGGGACTTTTGTCAAAGAAATTTCTCTCAAAAACCTCTATGACGATCCCAACGCCATGGCCGAAATGCATTTGCTCTGCTGTGCGGGAAATGACATCTTCTTTCTCACCACCGGCCGGACCCCCGCCGTCGGTTCCGGTATGGTCAGCGCCACGACCAAACAGGGCGACACAAACCTCTGCCACGCCAATATCGAGACAGGCGAGGTGGAAGTGATATACACGCTAAGGAAAGGACAATAAAGAAATGAAAATTATAAGAAAAATGCTTGCCGCTGTTCTTGCGGCGCTTATCACCCTCTCCCTGGCCGCGTGCGGCAAGGGCGGGATCATTGAATCCCAGGAGGACTTTCAGAAAAACATGCACCAGTCGGACTACTACCGCCTCAGCGAGATCTGTGAGACGGAGGACGGCTACTACTTCCTCATAGGCGGCTCCGATGCCTGGTATTTCGAGAAGGAGACAGGGCGGGCCACGCTCCTGTGCACCAAGCCCGACTGCAAGCACGAGGACGACACCTGCGACGGGCGCATCAACGGCGACGTTCTCTGGGCCACCGGCGGGAGGCTCTACTACACCAACAGCGCGCTCCTGGAGGAGCACGGGAAGCTGGTGGATCACGGCGAGCGCGTCTACTCCGCCGCCCTGGACGGCACCCGCCGGAAGGTGGTGATGGATCTGGAGTTTGAGCCCAGCGGCAGCTCCACCTATGTGAATCCCATTCTGCACCGGGGGTATGTCTACTTTTTCTACAGCGGCGTCTTTTACAGGGCGCCCTTGGGCGGGAGGCTCAAGCGCACCGCCCAGCGCCTGTGGGGGGAGGAGATCGCCGGAGAGACGGGCAGGGTTCACATCTACGACTCCATCCCCGTGGGGAACAGCTTCACCCTGTGGGCGGACGGGGACTTTGTGTATTTCATGGTCAACGTAAAGCAGGCCGACGGGACGTATAAGGACACGCTGTTCGCCTTCGATACCACGGTGGACGTGGAAAAGAGCGACGGGGAGCTTGTCAGGCAGGTCTGGGAGACGCCGGACGCGGACACGGTGGGGGAGTGGGTATCTACCGGCGTGGAGGTCAGCCAGTGGTATGTCAAGGACGGGTACATCTATTTCTACCTCTCCGGCGGCGACTTCTGGCGGTGCTCCCTGGAGACCGGGGCATATGAGAAGCTGGCGGACACCCATGAAAAGACCGTCTACGGCAAGGCGGTCTTCTCGGACGAGTATATGTGTCTTTTGAACGCCCGGCCGGAGGACAGGAGCCTGCCGGGCTTCGTGGTGGCCGAGGAATTCCGGTACGATTACAACAGCCTTGTGGGCGGCGACACGTTCTACCTGTACGGCCTGGACGGCGAGCTTGTGAAGACCCTGCCGCTGGACAGTGTTTTTGAGCAGTTTGAGGACGTGGAGAACATCGAGCCGCTCTTTTGCGGAGACGGCCAGGTGTGGTTCGTGGCCGAGGCGGTGCACAGTACCGGCGAGACGGGAATACCCCAGGAGGGCTTCCTGCCCTTCGGCGGGGTGAAGACCTACGACTACATCGTTTGCCGGGCCGACATCGAAACCGGCGAGATCACGGAGGTCTGCCGGGAGCACCGGGAGTGAGGGGAGGCCGTAATGACAGCTGATCGCGGATAAAAGAGACGTATCCTCCTGACCATAGGCCCGGATTCCCGGAACCTGAGAGAGATTGACACTCTCATGGGTGGAATTCTAACCGGCGCAACCTTAGAATGGGCCGTGAAATCAACCGAAAGGGCCGAAACGGCGCGGATCCGTCAAGGCAGGCCCTTTTGGGAAGGAGGAACAGTCATGAGATCCGCGAGGCGATTTGTTTGTGTACTGCTGACGGCGTTGACGCTGACAGCGCTTGCGGCCTGCCATAAAGCGGGCGTCACCGTGCCGGCTGGCCAAACCGGGAGCGAGGACTTTCAGAAGAATATGCACCAGTCCGATTACCCCGTCATCACACAGATGTGTGAGACGGACAGCGGGATCTACTTTCAGAAGGACACGTATCTCTACTACGTGGATAAAGATTCCAAAAAGGCCGTGGTTCTGTGCGGGAAGCCCGAATGTAACCACAACAGCACCGCCTGCAACGCGCGGCTCAACACCATGGGGCTGTGGTTCACCGGGGGGAAGCTCCACTGCGTGACCTACACCGGGAAGAAGGAGGTGCTGTCCCTGGAGCCGGACGGCACGGGCCGCCGCGCCGTCCAGGCGCTTATGTTTTCTCCGGACGCGTCGCCCGCCTCCTCTACGCATCCCATCTATCACAGGGGGCGCGTGTATTACGTGTACAACGACGTCCTCTACGCCGTCCCCCTGGGCGGCAAAGCGGATGACGCCCGGGCGGTCTGGGGAGCGGAGACCCATGGGGACAGCGCCGATCCGGCCAAGGCCGATTTGAACCTCACCCTCTGGGCCGATGGGGACAGCGTGTATTTTATGGCGAATATGGAACAGCCCGACGGGAGCTTTAAGGACACGCTTTTCGCCTGCGATACGGCTGGCGGACAAGCCCGGCGGGTCTGGGTCACCCCCGACGCCGGGGAGGTGGGGACTTGGAACAAGACCGGCGTCTCCCCCAGCCGGTGGTATGTCCTGGACGGGAGCATTTACTTCTTCCTGGCCGGAAACGGCCTGTGGCGGAGCGATCTGGACAGCGGAGAGACGTAGAAGCTGGCCGATACGACCGCCAAGGTGCCGTATGGAACCGCCGTTTTCTCCGACCGGTATATGTGTCTCATCAGGGACGCCGACCATGGAGACAACACCGGCGGCGAGACCTTCTTTGTGTACGGCCTGGATGGGACGCTTTTGAAGGAGCTGTCCCTGACCGGCCTCTATAGCGAAATCGGAAACGCGGCGGACTGTGTCCCCCTGTTTCTTTCTGAAAATGACCTGTACTTCATGGTGAGGATCGACTCGCCGGATCTGCGCTTGAACCTGTGCTGCGCCGACATCGACACCGGCGGGATAACGCAGATATACAACTGGCAATAAGGAGAAAAATTCAATGAAAGCAATCAAACGACTTCTTGCCGTGCTTTTAGCGGCCTTGCTCTTTCTTTCCCTTTCAGGCTGTCAGAAGGACAAGCCGGACATTCCGGCTGACCAGACAGGGAGCGAGGATTTCCAGAAGAATATGCACCAGACGGACGAGGTTAGTTTTCTGGAGACGGACGCGGGCTGGTATTTCTCCTACGGCTCTCTCTACTACATCGACAAGGAGGATATGCGAGCTGTCATCGTATGCGCCAAGCCCGACTGCGACCATACGGACGACAGCATCTGCAACGCACGTATTCATGCGGACTACCTTCTAAACGGCGCGGAGAAGATCTTCTATGTGACCACAAAATTTGAAAACGGCGTGGGGATAAAGCGGGTGGAAGCCGTGAAATACGACGCAACGGAACGGGAGACGGTACAGAAGTTGAAATTTCAGGAGACGGTCATGGACGACGCCTCCTGGGATACCGCTATTTACCACCGGGGGTACATCTACTATGTCAGCGACTACACCATCTACCGGACAGTCCCGGGCGGGGAAAAGGATGCGGCGGAGGTCGTCTGGCGGCCAGAGAGTATTCCGGAGACGGAGATGCTGGCCGGTTATCCCATCAGCGACCCCAACGAGCTGGACTACACCCTCTGGGCGGAGGACGGTACACTTTACTTTATGGCGAACCTCCAGGACAGGGACGGGACATACAAGGATATGCTCTTTGCGTACGATTTGACGGATATGACTGCCCGTCAGGTTTGGATCACCCCCGGCAAAGACGAAGCGGGGGAGTGGGAGACCACCGGCGTTTCCGTCAGCCAGTGGTATGTGACGAACGGGTACATCTACTTCTACCTCTCCGGCGGCAATATGTGGCGCGGGGATCTGTCTACCGGAAAAAACGAGAAGCTGGCGGATACCCACGAGAAAACCCGGTATGGCAGCGCCGTCTTCTCAGATGACTACCTGTGCCTTTTGAACGACATTCCCGTACACAATTATACGGACACGGAACCCTTTCCCGGCAGCCATAGACGCGCCCGCGGAGACATGGTCTTTGTCTACGGGCTGGATGGCAAACTCAAAAAAGAGATATCCCTGAAGCCCTTATATGACGAGATCGACGAGCTCACCACGATCGAGCTTGTCTGCTGCTCGGAAAATGAGCTGTTTTTCATTGCCGCGTCCATGACCCAGCACGACCCCGCCGGAACCGGCGAATGGGAAGGCAGTATAAGCTCCGTCAACCTGTGCCGCGCCGGCATCGAGACAGGCCGGGTGGAAGTGATCTACAAACTGCGATAAGGAGACAAATACCATGAAAAAAACCGGAAAACCGCTTGCCGCGCTTTTAGCGGCGGTGCTCCTTCTTTCCCTTGCGGGATGTCAGAGGGACAAGCCGGACGTTCCGGCTGACCAGACAGGGAGCGAGGATTTCCAGAAGAATATGCACCAGTCAAAGTATTTATACATCACCGATATGTGCGAAACTGATGCAGGGGTAACGTTCAATTACAACGGATATCTCTATTTTCTGGACAAGGAGGAAAAACGCGCCACGATTTTATGCGGCAAACCCGACTGTCAGCACAAGGGACGCGACTGTAACGCCTGGATCAACTCCTGGGGAATGTGGTCAAGGGCAGACAAACTCTACTGTGTCACTTTCGCCGATGGCGGCAGCGGGGGTAAATTTGTGACCTCCATGTCAAGCAACGGGACGGAACGCCGGGACGTGCGGGAGCTTTTCTTTAGTCTTGGCGGCGCGCAGTCCTCTTATGACAGGCCCATTTTTTACGGCGGAGACGTCTATTATGTCTTTAACGACGTCCTTTTCCGCGTCCCGCTGGGCGGCGATAAGGAGGATGCGCAAGCCCTCTGGGGAGATAAGGCGGACGCAGGGGGCGGCGGGCCGCTTATGATTACCGGAAAAGAGCTTCACCTGACTCTTTGGGCGGACGGAGAGTATATTTATTTCATGGCAAACCTTGAGCAGTCCGGCGGGACCTATAAGGATACGTTGTTTGAGTACGGTATCAAGGACAAGCAGATTCGGCAGGTCTGGGCTGTGCCGGACGAGGCGGAGACGGGCGAATGGGATACAACCGGCGTCTCGGTAAGCGCGTGGTATGTGCTGGACGGGACTATCTACTTCTATCTGGCCGGAAACGGCTTTTGGCGCAGCAGTCTCACCGGCGGAGATACTGAGCTTCTTGCGGACACCGGCGACACAGTGGAATACGGCACAGCGCTTTTTTCAGATGACTACATGTGTCTCTTGAATGACCTGCCCGGAGAGCATAACGAGAATGAGGGCGGGGACACATTCTACATTTACGGGTTGGACGGGACGCTTCAAAAGGAGCTTCCTCTGGCCGCGCTATTCGATGCGGTGGACGGTATAACGGGCTTTTCGCCGCTTTTCATATCCGGCGATGAAATCTATTTTGTGGCCGATGCCGGTGTTTGGGGCGATATTAAGAACGGGGTTCAGTATGAGGACAAAATGGATATCCTGTGCAGCGCCGACATCAACACCGGCGAAATTGCGCAAATTTATAACTGGTAATCAGGAGGAAAACAATATGAAAACAGCAAAAAGGCTTCTGACCGCACTTCTGGCGGCGCTGATTACGTTCTCCCTGGCCGCCTGCGATAAGGGCGGGCTGGACATTCCCATGTCCCGGGGCGGGGACGGGGATTTTCAGAAGAACATGCACCAGCTGGAGAAGGAGCTGAACGGGATCTCGTACCTGTGCGAGACGGACACCGGCTTTTACTTTGAGCGGACGCTTCTCTACTACCTGGACAAGGAGAAGAAACAGGTCACCGTGGTCTGCGGCAAGCCCGACTGCGACCACAAGGGCGCGGACTGCAACGCCAGGATCGGCCCCAACAACCTCTGGGCCATGGGGGACAAGCTCTATTTCATTCGCAACGACTACCAGATGGTGAACGGCCGGGACATGAACCAGGGCAAGCGGGTGTTCTCCGTGAACATGGACGCCACGGGCCTCAAGCGCGTGCAGGATCTGGACTTTGAGCCGGACGGGGATACCTCCATCGTCCGAAGCGATCCCATCTTCCACCGGGGGTACGTCTACTTCATCTACAGCTACACCCTGTACGCGGTACCCCTGGGGGCGGATCTGAAGGAGGCGCGGACGGTCTATGATCCGGGGCTCCCGGAGGGACAGCAGACCGGCGGGATCGTGCAGATGACGGGCAACGAGCCCGGCTACACCCTCTGGGGCGACGGGGACTATATGTACTTCATGGTGAACGCCAAGCAGTCCGACGGGACGTACCGGGACACCCTCTTTTCCTACGACCCGGAGGCCGGGGAGACGCGTAAGCTTTGGGTCGTCCCCACCGCCGATGTGGTGGGCAGCTGGGGGTGGGAGAAATACGGCGTTGTAAACCAATGGTATGTCACGGACGGAAGCGTCTACTTCTTCCTGTCCGGGAACGGCCTGTGGCGGTACGACCTGGCCGACGGGACGTATGAGAAGCTGGCGGATACCACGGACAGGGCGGAGTACGGCAAGGCCATCTTCTCCGATGATTACATGATCCTTTTGAACAACGGGCCGGAGCTCCGGGACGCTACGTACACCGGCGAGGACGCCCTCTACGTCTACAAGCCGGACGGGAGCTTTGTGAAGGAGCTGTCCCTCAAAGCGCTGACCGACACGGCCGCCGTGTCCGGGATCAAGCTGCTCTTTAACGCCGGGGATCTCCTCTGCTTTGTGGCCGACGCCGGCACAAAGACGGCGGGTGACAGCGGCTCCATGGGCGGCGTGGATTTTTCCATCACAGGGAAGCTCACCCATGACATCCTCTGCTGTCTGGACATGGAGACAGGGGAGATCACACAGCTGATGGAATTTACGGACTGAGGCAGAGACGTGAAAAAGGACGGTAAAGAGATGAAAACACGCAAACGACCGCTTGCCGCGCTGCTGGCGGCGGTGACGAGCCTCTCCCTTGCCGGGTGCGGGAAGGGAGGCCCCGCCAATCAAACCGGCAGCGGGGATTTTCAGAAAAATCTGCATCAAACCGATGAGATGACCCTGGTGGAGACGGACGCGGGATATTACTTCGCTTATGGCTGGCTCTACTACCTGGACAAGGTCAGCGGAAAGGTCACTCTCGTATGCGGAAAGCCGGACTGTGACCACACGGATGAAAATGTCTGTAACGGCATCATCAACGGTTACCTCATCACGGGCGGGGAAAAGCTCTATTTTGTGACCAACAGATACTTAAACGGCGCGCCCAATAAGCTGGTGCACTCCATAAATCTTGACGCCACAGACCGCAAGACGATTCAGCAGCTCAAGTGCGACGAGTTCTCCTCCTCCGCTTCCTCCAGTGACCGGGGCATCTATCACCGGGGCTATATCTATTATGTCAGCGACGATATTCTCTACCGGGTGAAGCTGGGCGGGGAAAAGGATTCCGCGGAGGAGATATGGAGGCCGGAGAACGCCGGAAGTACCCAAGCCAACGGCGGATTGGTCGAGTTTAACCCCAACGCCATCCGCTACACCCTCTGGGCAGACGGGGATACCCTCTACTTTATGGCCAACGTTCAGGCCGAAGGCGGAACGTACAAAGACGTGCTTTTCCAGTGCGATTTAAACGATATGAGCGTCCGTCAGGTTTGGGCCGTGCCGGGCGCGGACGAGGTGGGCGAATGGGAGACCACCGGCGTCAAGGTGAGCCAGTGGTATGTTACGAACGGGTACATCTATTTCTATCTCGCCGGCAACGGTCTGTGGCGAACGGAGCTTTCCGGCGGGAAGACCGAGAGGCTGGCGGACACCGGCGATAAAATTCCCTACGGCAGCGCGGTCTATTCGGACGAGTATGTGTACATTCTGAACGACGTACCCGGATTCGGCGGTGATCTCTCAACCCCCGGCAGTCCGTTTCACTATGACGGAGACACCGTCTTCGTATACAGGCCGGACGGGACGTTTATCAAGGAAATCTCCCTGAAAAAGCTGGTCGACGAACTGGGCGCCAACCTCGAAATGGCTGTGCTCATGTGTGACAGCACGGACTTATACTTCCTGGTCACCACAACGGTCTATTCCACCCAGTTTGGGATGCCCGTCGGCAATACAGGCTCCGTCATATTGTGCCGCGCCAATGTCAAGACCGGCGAGGTCACGCAAATCTTCAACCTTCGATAAGGAGAAAAGCCATGAAAACAGCCCAAAAACTCCTCGCCTCCCTCCTCGCCCTCTCCCTGGCCGGGTGCGGGAAGGGAGGCCCCGCCAATCAAACCGGCAGCGGAGACTTCCAGAAGAATATGCATCAGTCCACCACAAATAATTTACGTTATGTTTGTGAGACGGAGGACGGGATCTACTTTCAGGACTTTGACGTTTTCGCCTATTATCTCGACAAGGAGACAAAACGCGTGACGATCCTCTGCGGCAAGCCCGACTGCGAACATCGTGACGCAGCATGCGACGCGTGGTTCTACACCAAATGCCTCTGGGCCTACGGCGGAAAAATAGATTTTTCCAATTCCGACTATATTGAAATCAACGGAAGGCTGGTGGATTATGGAAACCGGCTTTACTCTGTTGACCCGGATGGAACAAACCGCGCGGTGGTTCAAAATCTGGATTTCGTCCCCGGCGGCAACACGGAGCGGGAACGCACGGATCCGATCATGCACCGTGGAATTACATATTTTACCTACAGCGGGATCCTCTACACCCTCCCGCTGGGCGGCGGCATCGAGGACGCGGAAAGAATATGGGGCCAGGAGCTGGAGGCGGACCCGTCGCACAGCCTGATCTCCAACCAGCCGCGTTATACGCTCTGGGCCGACGGGGATACCCTCTACTTTATGGTCAATATGCCGCAAGCGGACGGTACGAATAGGGACACCCTGTTTGCCTGTGACACCGACACTAAGGAGGTTTCACAGGTCTGGGAGACGCCCACCGCCGGCGAGGTGGGCAAGTGGGAGACCACCGGCGTGTCCGTCAGCCAGTGGTACGTCACGGACGGAACTGTCTATTTTTACTTATCCGGCAACGGTTTTTGGCGGAGCGATTTGGAGAATGGTTCCACGGAGAAGCTTGCCGGCATCACGGAGAACCCATCCGCGGGCAGCGCCATCTTTACGGACGAATATCTGATTCTTATGAATGACGCGCCCGTGAACACAGCTTCCTTCGCGTCTTACGGCACGCGGCGCACGGGCGGGGACACCGTCTATATTTACGGCATGGACGGCAAATTCATCAAAGAGCTGTCTTTGGAGGCGTTGTATGGCCGGGTGGATACGATCACCCATTGCGGGCTTGCCTTCAGTACCGGGAGAGACGTCTATTTTATTGCCGACGCCGGTACGCAGGGCGGCCTGGTGAATGGAGAGGTCCCCCACTATCGGAATCTGTTTCTTTGCTGTGTCAACATCGACACCGGCAGGATCACACAAATCTATAACTGGCAATGAGGTATGACGCATGAAGCTTGAATTACTGAATCTCACCAAACAATACGGCAATTTCACCGCCCTGGATCGGGTGAACATCACCTTTACCGAGGGCATTTACGGCATCCTGGGGGCCAACGGGGCGGGGAAGTCCACCATGATGAACCTGATCACCGACAACATCTCCCGCACCCAGGGGCAGATCCTCTTTAACGGGACGGATATCCTGAAGCTGGGCCGGGAGTTCCGGCGGGTTCTCGGCTATATGCCCCAGCAACAGGGCTATTACGAGCACATGACGGCCCAGACCTTCCTCTCCTACATGGCCGACCTGAAGGCTATCCCGAAGAAGCAGGCCAGAGAGGAGATCGAAAGGCTGCTGGAAATCACAAATTTGTCCAACGTGCGCCACAAGAAGCTGGGCGGCTTCTCCGGCGGCATGAAGCAGCGGGTCTTGCTGGCCCAGGCGCTTCTGGGCAACCCCAAGGTGGTCATTCTCGACGAGCCCACGGCGGGGCTGGACCCCAAGGAGCGGATCCGTATCCGCAGCTTCATCGCCGAGCTGTCCCGGGAACGGATCATCCTCCTGGCTACCCACATCGTCAGCGACATCGAGTCCATCTCCGACCAGATCCTGATGATGAAGCACGGGCGCGTGGTGGGCCTGGACAGGCCCGACCGGCTCATCGAACGGGTGGCCCAGGAGGTGCGGGAGAGCGTGGTGCCGGGGCATTTCAGCTTAGAGGACGTGTACCTCTACTATCTGGGGGAGTGAGCCATGAGAGAGCTTGGACGCATTTTATCCCGGCGGCGGCTGGCGCTGGGCCTTGCGCTGATCGCGCTCCTCAACGGACTGCTCTTTCTCCGGGAGCAGAAAAAGAACGATTACGGCCTTGACCTGGAGCTGCCCGTCAGCGGCGGGCTCGTCTACTTCGACGGCTCCTTTACCGCCGCTCAGGTGACGGTGGACGCCCGGGCGGCGTACCGCCGGTACGCTCAGCGGCTCGAGCGGATCCGTGAGATGCCCCTGGCCGGCGCCGTGACGGCGCTGACGGAGGAGTTGGACGCGTTGAAGGGAAAGACCGGCGGGGAGGAGGGCGCCGAGGACGACCGGCTTGACTACGTGGCGGTGAAGAATCTGCTGGACAAAGCCGAGTACCTGGCCGGCTACGGCGACTGGCTGGAGACTATTCAGAAAAACAAGGAAAACCTGCTGACCTTCTCCCTTTTCAACGATCCCAACAGCTTTTCGGGCCGTAATATCCTCAAGACGGCCGGAGAATTTGAAAAGCTCCGGGGCGTGGAGCTGACCCTGGGCGCGGACGGGGCCGTGGAGGCGTTTATGACCTTCCCCCTGACGGACTATTTCCTGGTGCTGGCCCTCCTCCTGCTGGCGCTGTCCTTCCTGGAGGAGCGCAAGGCGGGCCTGTGGAGCGTGATCCACGCCGCGCCAAACGGGAGAGTCAAGCTGGCGGTTCGCCGGACGCTGATCCTGCTGGGCGCGTCGGTCTTCGGCGTCGTTCTGCTCTACGGCACGGATCTGGCGCTGGGCTTCGCCCTGTACGGGGGCTTTGGAGATTTAGACCGTCCGGTGCAGTCCGTGGAGGCGCTGGGCAGGCTCCCTATGCTCGCCACGGTGGGCGGGTTCCTGATCCGCTATTTTCTCCTGCGCATGGCGGCGGCGTTCCTGATCGCCCTGATCCTCTGGCTCATGCTGACGGCAGTGAACAACGTAAAATACACCGTCATCGCCGCGGCGGGCGTGCTGGCGGCAGAATACAGCCTCTACACGTTTTTGCCGGTACAGAGCGTGTTCAATGTGCTGAAATACTTCAACCTGTTCACCTACATAAGCCTCTCCGACCTCTACACCAACTACCTGAACGTGGATCTGTTCGGCTTCCCCCTGGGGATCCGGGGCGTCTCACAGCTGGCGCTTATACCGCTGTGTCCGCTTCTGGCCTCCGTCTGCGTTGCCGTCCACTGCAACAAAAAGCCCACGGAGGGGCGCGACCTCCTGGGCCGCGCGGCGGTCAAAATCAACAGCGTGGCGGATCGGGGACTGCGCCGCCTGGGGTTATTCGGGATGGAGCTTCACAAAACTCTGTGGATCCAGAAGGGCGTGGTGGCGGCGGCCCTGCTCGTCTACGTGGCCGCGGGCCTTACCTACACGGCGCCCGTCTCCTTCGCGTCCCTGGCGGAACAGACGGCGCGGGAGTATACGGCGGTGTTCGCGGGGCCAGTCACCGATGAGACCTTCGACCGGATCGACGCGGAGCAGACTCTGCTGAATAACGACCTGGACGCCTACGAGGACGCGCAAAAAGCCTTCGCGGAGGGCCTTTTGGAGTACCCGGAGCTGGACGTCTACGCCCACAAGGCGGACACGGCGCAAATCAAGAGCGAGGGCCTTTCCCGCGTCCGCGCCCGCTGTGAGGCGCTGAGGGCCCAGGGGGAGCGGGAGGGCTTCGCCCCCTGGCTCATAGACGAGACGCCCTTCGAGAGCGTCTACGGCGTCCGGGCCCAGGACAATCAACAGCGGGCGGCGCTGGCGGCGGTGCTGGCCCTGACGCTGCTCCTTGCGGGGAGCATGGTCTACGAGCGGCAGTCCGGCATGATGTTCTTACTGCGCTCCACGGCGCGGGGCCGGGGCGCGCTTCTCCGCCGGAAGCTTCTGCTGGCGGCGGTGACGGCTGCCTTCGTCTGGGCGGCGGTCTACGGCATGGAGGTCTACACCCTGCTGTCCGGCTTTGAGATCCCGGCTTGGAGAGCCCCGGTGAAGAATCTCTCCATGCTTACGTCGTTCCCGCTGAAATGCTCCGTGGCCGGGGGACTGGCGCTCCTGTATGCCTGCCGGTGGCTGGCGCTTTTCTGCGTCGCGGCCGTGACGCTGTGCCTCTCCGGCCTGTTCAGGCGAATGGAGACCGCCTGTGTGGCCTCCTGCGCCGTGACGCTGATCCCCTCCGTCCTCTACGCCTACCGGGGGATCGGGCTGTTCCGCCCTCTGGCGGTCATCCTGCCCGTGGAGATCATGCCCCTGCTCCTGGAGGCCAACGGCGCCCTTTCCGCCTTCCTTACGTATCTCGCCGCGCTTGCCGCCGCTGCCATCCTCGCGATCTACGGCCTTTTTGCCACAAAATGCGGCGGGGGCCGATGATCCCATCGGCCCCCGCGTGGTTATTTGGTGGATTTTCTGAAATCCGTTCTTTACAGGATCAAAATCAGAATCCCCCTCGTAATGAGCGCGCCCAGCCACGCCAGGACGCACTGCCAGACGATGACGCCGGCGGACCAGGCGCGGCCCAGCTCCCGGCGGATGGAGGCGATGGCGGCCACGCAGGGGGTGTAGAGAAGGCTGAACACCAGCAGCGCCCCGGCGGAGACGGTGTCCAGCACCGCGCCCACGCCGCCCTGTCCGGCGAACAGCACCTCCAGCACCGAGACTACGCTCTCCTTGGCCATGAAGCCGCTGATGAGGGAGGTGCAGATGCGCCAGTCCCCCAGGCCCAGGGGCCGGAACAGCGGGGCGATGAGGCCCGCCAGCATGGCCATGATGCTGTGGGAGGAGTCGGCCACCAGGTTGAAGTGGATATCGAAGCTCTGCAAAAACCACACCGCCACGGTGGCCACGAAGATCACCGAGAAGGCCCGTTGGAGAAAATCCCGGGCCTTTTCCCACATCAGCTGGAGGGTGTTGCGGAAGCTGGGGAACCGGTAATTGGGCAGCTCCATGACAAAGGGGACGGCCTCCCCGCGAAAGAGGAATTTTTTATAGAGAAACGCCACTAAGATCCCCACCAGGATCCCCAGAAGGTAGAGTCCCGTCATGATAAACCCGCCCTTGCCGGGGAAGAAGGTGCTGACAAAGAAGCCGTAGATAGGCAGCTTCGCCGTACAGCTCATGAAGGGGGTCAGCAGAATGGTCATCCGCCTGTCCCGCTCGCTGGGGAGGGTGCGGGTGGCCATGACGGCGGGGACGGTACAGCCGAAGCCCACCAGAAGGGGGACGATGCTCCGCCCGGAGAGGCCGATCTTTCGAAGAAGCTTGTCCATGAAGAAGGCCACTCTGGCTATGTACCCGGAGTCCTCCAGCAGGGAGAGGAAGAAGAACATGGTGACCACGATGGGCATGAAGCTGAGCACCGAGCCCACGCCCTCGAAGATGCCGTTGATCACCAGGTCGTGGAGCACAGGATTAACGCCGGTACGGGTCATCCAGCCGTCCAGGGAGGCGGACAGCGCGCCGATGCCCCGCTCCAGCAGATCCTGCAAAAACGCGCCGATGACGTTGAAGGTCAGGTAGAACACCAGCCCCATGATGGCGATGAAGACGGGGATGGCGGTGTATTTCCCGGTGAGAACCCGATCCAGCTTCTCGCTCCGGATGTGCTCGCGGCTCTCCCGGGGCTTGCGCACGCACTCCCGGCAGACCCGGCCGATAAAGCCGAAGCGCATATCCGCGATGGCGGCGCTGCGGTCAAGGCCCCGCTCCGTCTCCATCTGGAGGGTGATGTGCTCCAAAAGCTCCTTCTCGTTGGTGTCCAGGCCCAGCCTTTCGATGATCAGGGAATCGCCCTCGATGCACTTGGCGGAGGCGAAGCGGGCGGGGATGCCGGAATTCTCCGCGTGATCCTCGATGAGGTGCACCACCGCGTGCAGGCACCGGTGGACAGCGCCGCCGAAGGCGTCCTTGGCGCAGAAATCCACCTTGACGGGCTTCTCCTGGTATTTCGCCACGTGGATGGCATGGGTGATGAGCTCCCCCACGCCCTCGTTCTTGGCGGCGGAGATGGGCACCACGGGGACGCCCAGCAGGGCCTCCATGGTGTTGACGTCGATGGAGCCGCCGTTGCCGGTGAGCTCGTCCATCATATTGAGGGCCACCACCATGGGCCTGTCCATCTCCAAAAGCTGCATGGTCAGATAGAGATTGCGCTCGATGTTGGTGGCGTCTACGATGTTGATGATGGCGTCGGGCTTCTCGTCCAGCACGAAGTCCCGGCTTACCAGCTCCTCGTTGGAGTAGGGGGACATGGAGTAGATGCCCGGCAGGTCGGTGATACGGGTGTCCGGATAGCCGATGATGGCGCCGTCCTTCCGGTCCACGGTGACGCCGGGGAAGTTGCCCACGTGCTGGTTGGCCCCGGTGAGGCGGTTGAAGAGCGTAGTCTTGCCGCAGTTCTGATTGCCCACCAGGGCGAAGGTGAGGACATGCCCCTCGGGCAGGGGATTTTCGGTGCTTTTCTCGTGGTGTACGCCCGGCTCGCCGAAGTAGGGGTGGGGCTGTTTGGCCTTTTTCCTGGCCGCGGGGGCCGGTTCGGGAGGGGCCGCCTCCAGCCGTGTTACCTCAATATGCTCCGCGTCGGCCAGCCGGAGGGTCAGCTCATAGCCGTGGATGCGCAGCTCCATGGGGTCGCCCATAGGGGCGTATTTGACGACGGCGACCTCCGCGCCGGGGATGACGCCCATATCAAGAAAATGCTGCCGGAGGGCGCCGTCGCCGCCCACCGCGTCGATCCGGCCCGCCTCGCCGATCTTCAGTTCCTTCAGTGTCATGGAATACCGCTCTTTTCTTGGAGATTTGCTAAAAGAATAGCACAAGCGGGAAAGAATGTAAAGGGACGTTGATACGAAAATACGCGGCTGGAAGAAAAAGAATTTTGCTATTGTAATAAGCTTCAATTCCTGCTATAATTGAGGGGTACGAAAAGCCGCGGCCCGGAAAATGCGGCCCGCGCGGCAACTTTTGCGAGGAGGTTTTCAGGCATGGAACCTAAGTTCTTTCCCCTTTTACATATCGGCGGGACGCCGCTCCTGGCGGCCAAGGGGCATTTTGCCACCCAGAACAGCCACATCAACTATTTCATCGACACCACCGCCCAGAAGTACAGCCTCAAGGGCTGTGAGGCCGTGGCCCACAGCCTCTCGGAGAAGGTGAAGGGGCGCTTCCCGGTGGACTCCATCCTCTGCATGGACGGCACCAGCACAGTGGGGACGTGTTTAGCCAAGGAGCTGACGCGCGCCGGCGGCCGGTCGCTGAGCGAGGGCAGCAACATCTACATCGTCAAGGGGGAGCTGAACAGCGGCGGCAAGCTCATCTTCCGGGACAACGCCCGGTTTATGCTGGAGGGCAAGCATGTGCTGATCCTGGCCTGCTCCCTGACCACCGGCAAGACGGTGCTGCAGGGGAAGGAGAGCGTGGAGTATTACGGCGGCCGGGTGGTGGGCGCGGCGGCCATCTACGCGGCTGTCCACAACGTGGAGGGCCTGCCGGTGGTGTCCATCTTCGACACCAATACCATCCCGGACTACGTCTCCTACAGCCCCTCCGAGTGCCCCCTGTGCAAAGCGGGCCAGCCCATCGACGCGGTGGTCAACACCTACGGGTTCTCCAAGATCTGAAAGGCGTGTTGTACAAAACGCGCCGGGAATACAACGGGCCGCCCGGTGGGCGGCCCCTACAACATCAACGGTAATCTTCCCATATACGCCGTAGGGGCCGCCTCTCTAGGCGGCCCGTCCTTCATTTATCCGAACCAATATCGATGCACAGGGGCCCCTACGCCGTTCATGGAAAGATTTTCAGGAATTCAAATCACGGGCGACGGCGCCGGAAGCGAAGAAGGCCACGGCGATGGCCCCGGGGCCCACATGGGTGCCGATGGTACTGCCCACGGTGCAGATGGGCAGGCTGCCGGCGCGGCCCTTATAGAGCGCCTCGCTGTCGCGGATGTATTTTTGGAGAAGGGTGTCGTCCAAGCCGGTGTAGGCCAGGGAATAGGGCATGTCAAAATCGATGCCGCCGCTCTTCTCCACAAAGCGCGTCAGCAGATTGCCGCCGTTTTTGGAGCCTCTGGCCTTGCCCACCAGGACGACTTGGCCGTCCTCCACCGCCACCACGGGCTTGATGGACAGAAGCTCCCCGGCGAAGGCCACGGTGGGGGAGATGCGGCCGCCCTTTTTCAGGTATTCCAGCGTATCCAGCAGCGCCAGCACCCGGATATCGCTCCGCCGCGCCTCCAGCTCCTTTACGATAGAGGCGGCGTCCAGGCCGCTGTCCCGGAGCCGGACGGCGTAGAGCACCAGGAGCTGTTGGCCCACGGACACGTTTTCGCTGTCCACCACGCTGACCTTCCCGTCAAAGTCCGCCGCCGCGGCGAAGGCGCTGCCGCAGGAGCCGGAGAGCCGGGAGGAGAGGGAGATATAAATGACGTCGTCCCCGTCCGCCGCCGCCTTACTGAACGCTTCCCTGTACTGAAAGGGCGTCAGCTGGCTGGTGTGGGGCAGCTCGTCCGTTTCGATGAGCTTTTCGTAAAATTCCCGGTTGGTGAGGGTCACCCCGTCCAGATATTCCTCCGACCCGAACACCGTTGTCAGCGGCATGACCCGGACGCCCAGCTCCTTCGCCCGCTCCTGGGGGATATCCGACGCGGAATCCGTGATGATCTTGACTGCCATAGCTTTCTCCTTTTTTATCATTAAATCGTGCGTTGAGAGTATAGCACACCGCCTACCGGCTGTCAAGTAGGGGCCGCCGAAGGCGGCGGCCCTTACAGATGACCTGTTGCGACTTTCCCGGCGCATTATGTTCAATGCACCCGTACGGGCCGGACACCCGGCCTGCCCGTGTCTCGAATTTCCGATAATCTTTCGATAGACGCCGTACGGGCCGCCGTCGATTTTCACAACGCCTCCCCATCACAGTCATTGCGCTTTCGCGGGAAATGTGCTACACTGGTCTTATTTCGGAAAGGGGTGACTTTATGGCTGAGACGTATCGAATCCTTGTGGTGGACGATGACTTTTCCATTGTGGATATCCTGGAGACGTCGCTGCGCGAGGCGGGGTATCAGGTGCTCGCCGCCCATGACGGGGAGGAGGCGTGCCGGATGGTGAACGCGGAGAGCCCGCATCTGATCGTCATGGACGTGATGATGCCCCAGTGCAACGGAATCCTCGCCACCGTGCGCATCCGGGAGAGCCACAACATCCCCATCCTGATGCTGTCCGCCAAGGCGGAGGGCTCCGACCGGGTGCTGGGGCTGGAGGCCGGGGCGGACGACTACCTGGTGAAGCCCTTCTACCGGCAGGAGCTCCTGGCCCGGGTCAAGGCCCTTCTGCGCCGGTATGACGATCTGGGCTCCATCCGGGAGATACGGGGCGAGGACCGGCTCACGGTGGGGGATATCACCCTGGACACCGCCGCCAAGCAGCTGATCGTCCGGGGAGAGCCGGTGAGGCTCACCGCCACGGAGTTTAAGATCCTGCGCGTTCTCATGTCCCACCCGGGGCGGGTCTTCCCGGCGGAGGAGATCTACGAGCGGGTGTGGGAGAGCGACGCCTACGCCGTGGAAAACACAGTGATGGTGCACATCAGCCGCATCCGGGAGAAGCTGGAGCTGAATCCGAAAAAGCCGGAATATCTGAAGGTGGTTTGGGGGATCGGGTATGTTTTTGAAGCGCCGTGAACTGATATCGTTCCTGCTCCTGCTCCTGGCCGCCGTCGCCTGGAGCTTTGGCCTGGGGACGGCCAGGGGGGACGTGGTCGATGGGATGTATGACACCTGCTCCACGGAATTATGGGACACGTCGGCGCCGGAATCCCCGCCCACGGATGTGGACGACGCCGTGGACAGGGGCGTGAGCGGGACGTCCCGGCCCGACACGGCCCCCCAGCCGGTACAGGAGGCCGAAAGGGAGGAAACGGGCCCGGAGGCCGGGAGGGTCTTGGGCTTCGTCCTCTGCTTTCTGGCCGCCGGGGCGGCCTTCGCGGGGGTTTTTCTGCTTTCTCCGAAAAGGCCGCTTTTCGGCCCCGACGGCGTCTGCCTTCTGCTGGCCCTGGCCGGCCTTGCGCTGACGGTGACCGCCCCGCACTACTATGCCCTGGAGCAGCGGTGGTACGGGCTCATGGACGCCCACGCCGCCCGGATCCCCGCCGCCTTCGCCCTTTTGTGGGCTGTCCGAGAGCTCTGGGGCTGGGCGCGGGCCAGATTCCCTCTGGCCTGGTGCCTGTCCGCCCGGTGGGTCGGACGCGCCCCGCGGCCGGAGCTGTCCTTGCTGATTTATACCGGCTGGCTCCTCCTGCCGCTTCTGGGCGCGGGCTGGCAGACCCTCTGGTGGGAACGGACACGCCAGATCTATGGGATCCCCGTCTTCGGGCACTGGCTTTTGGCGGTCATGGGCTTCCTGGCGGCAGGCGTGCTGGGCCTTATCTGCCTCTGGCGATACGGCAAAGGACTGGGGCATCTGACGGGGCAGCTGGATAATTTTCAACAGGGAAAGCCCGTGACGGTGGGGGAGGGGGCCTTCTCCCGGACGGAGGAACAGCTGCTGGCGCTCCAGGCCCGGCATCAGGAGGCCATCCGCGCCGCCGTCACCGGCGAGCGGTTCAAGGTGGAGCTGATCGCCAACGTGTCCCACGATCTGAGAACGCCCCTCACGTCCATTTTGGGCTACAGCGAGCTTCTGGAGCAGGAGACGCTCTCCCCGGAGGGGCGGGAGCGGCTGGACAGGCTCTGCCGGAAGGCGGGGTATATGAACGAGCTGGTGGAGTCGCTTTTCGAGCTGACCAAGGTCTCCAGCGGCGTCCAGGAGATGAAGCGGGAGGAGATCGACCTGGTGCGGCTCCTAGAGCAGACCGTGGGCCTCTTTGACGACCGGCTCGCCGCCGCCGGGTTAACGGTGAAGCGCAGCTACGGGGCGCAGTCCCTCCCCCTGGTCACCGACGGGGCCAGGATGCACCAGGTCTTCGCCAACCTGCTGGGCAACGCCGTCAAGTACGCCCTGCAGGGCACCAGGATCTTCATCGACGCCCGGGAGACGGAGCGTGGGTACACCGTGCGGATGGTGAACACCGCCTCCTATGAGATGGACTTCACCCCGGAGGAGATCGTCCAGCGCTTCGCCCGAGGCGACAAGGCCCGCTCCACCCGTGGCAGCGGCCTGGGCTTGGCCATCGCCCAGACCTATACCGAGTCCGTGGGCGGCGCCTTCCGGGTGGCCGTGGACGGCGACCAATTCAACGCCATCGTGGAGCTGCCCAAAACCGCGGAGCTTCCCAAAACTGAAAGAGATTTGTAAGAAAACTCTCGATTTTCTGAAAGACGCCCCCTGTACGATAGGGTACAGGGGGTGTTCCTGTGTCTGAACGAATCACAATGCCGGCGCTTTTTCGCCGCGCGCTCCTGGCCTGGCTGACGGCGGCGCTTGCGGAGCTTTTGCTTCTCCCGAGGGAAATGCGGGGCCTGGAGGGACTGGAGGGCCTTGCCGGGATGTCCCTTGCCCGGGTGCTCCTTCTCGCCGGCGGGCTGTTTGCCCTTTTGACTGTCCTGGGGCTTTTCGTAGATACCGGCAGGGCGGAGCGGTGGGGGATCCCGGCGGTGTTCGCCGCCCTGTCCGCCTGCGCGCTGACCGCCTCCTTCACCTGGGCCTTCCTGGCTGCCTGCGGGCTGATGTTGGCTCTGGCGCTGGTTTATGCCGCCCTGGGCTGGGAGGCCCGCCCCGAGCCCGCTGCCGAACCGAGGAAAGCCCATCGGGCCTGGGCCTGGGTCACGGCGGGGCTGACCGCCGCCTTTTTCCTGTTCGTCTCCGCCTGGACGGTGGGGCGGTATGAAAGCTTCGGTTCGCCCACCTACGATTTCGGCATCTTCTCCCAGATGTTTTACAGTATGAAGACCACCGGCCTGCCCCTGACCACCCTGGAGCGGGACGGGACGCTGTCCCATTTTGCCGTCCATGTGTCGCCGGCCTATTACCTGATGCTCCCCTTTTACATGCTCTTTCCCGCGCCCGCCACGCTCCAGATCCTCCAGGCGGCGGTGATCGCGTCGGCGGTGCTCCCCCTGTGGCTCCTGGGCCGCCAGCACGGCCTGTCCGGCGTTCAGAGGACGCTTCTCTGCGCCGTTCTGCTGCTCTACCCGGCGTTTTCCGGCGGCACCGGGTACGATCTCCACGAAAACTGTTTCCTCACGCCGCTGATCCTCTGGCTTTTCTACGGCATTGACAGGAAAAACACCGCCCTCACTGCCGCTGCCGCCCTGCTCACCCTGTGGGTGAAGGAGGACGCGGCGGTCTATGTGGCGGTGATCGGCGTGTGGCTGGCCGTCAAAGCGGTTCTGCGTCCCCGGGAAAAGGACGTCCGGGGCCTTGTCACGGGCCTGATCCTGTTGGCCGCCTCCCTGGGGTGGTTCGGGCTGGTCACCGGGTATCTGGCGAACAGCGGCGACGGCGTGATGACCTACCGGTACGGCAATTTCCTGTACGACGGGTCGGATTCCCTGTTCACCGTGGTCAAGGCGGTGCTCCTGTGCCCCCTGAAGGCGGTTTATGAGTGCGTGGACGCGGAGAAGCTCCCCTACATCGCCATGACGCTTCTGCCGGTGCTGGGGCTCCCGCTGATGACCCGGAGGTTTGAGCGGTATATCCTGCTGATTCCCTATCTCCTGGTGAATCTCATGTCCGACTACCGGTACCAGCACGATGTGTTCTTCCAGTACAGCTTCGGCTCCACGGCGTTTTTGCTGTATCTGACCGTGGTTAACGCGGCGGAGCTGGAGATTAATTGGCAGCGGCTCCTGGGCCTGGCCGGCGCGGCCGCCGTCAGCGCCGTGTTCTTTGGAAGCGTCGTGGTCCCCGTGGCGGCGTCGTATCCGGCGCGGGCGGTCCGGTATCATGCCTACTATCAGACCATCCGCGACGCCCTGGACAGGATCCCGGAGGACGCCTCCGTCTCCGCCACCACCTTCTACACCGCCTATCTGTCCCAACGGCCCACGCTTTACGACGTCCGCTACGGTTCCAAAGAGCATCTGCTGGAGACGGAGTATATCGTCCTGCGGACAAACGCCCCCCACGAATACCGGAAATACGAGACAGGCGGAAAAGAAAACGGCCTTGAGAACCTGATTTCCCTCCTGAAAGCCCACGGCTACGCGCTGTTCGCCCAGATAGAAGGGGAACTGGAGATCTACCGGAGGCTCGGGTAGGGGGGGTAAAGGAAAGTCTTGGATAGACCGGAAGGAAGGGATTGGAAGGGGAACTATCAGAGTTCCCCTTCCGATTCAATCACTCCACCACAAAAAAACGGCCCCTGTAGGGCCGTTTTTTTGTGGTGGAGGCGAGGGGAGTTGAACCCCTGTCCGAAAACACATCCACCTGAACTTCTCCGGGCGCAGACGGTTATTGCGGGTCGCCCCGTTTCCCTCGCTTACAGGCAAGCCGTCACGCCTGAAAGTCCGGTAGCTTCATGGTGCATGGCGCGCTCAAAGCTTTGCGCGCTCACGTTCTCAACTCATCGACGCCCCATCCCCGGCCGTTGACCTCCGGGGTGGAACGGTCACTGCTTAAGCAGCGACAGGAACAGCGTAATCGTTGTTCTTTAATTTATAAGTGCCCGTTTTTAGGATGTCAGGCCCATCCGCCCGCTATTCAAGCTTCCGCGTCCCCGTCGAAACCGGTACGCCCCCGCGTCGTCGCGGAAGTCGCGTTGGCTCAAGGCGCGGCGAACGCCACGGGCGCCCGCCGCACCCCTCACACGCTGACTTCGCTCCTCCTTTCCAAACGCGACCCGCTGGCGCTGGGCTCGCGTTTGGTTAGGGAAAGAGGGATTTTTCACGGCGGCAAAGCTGCCGCGAAAAATGGATTTGAAATTAAATACTTTCTGCTTTTTGCCGCGAGATTATGTCTTGGCGAGCTTGACCACGATGGTGCTGGGGAGGAGCTTCGCCAGGAAGCGGTAGAGCTTAAAGAAGACCCGGGGGGTGTAGAAGGCGCGGTCGGCCTTCACGGCGGCGTAGGATCCGGCGGCCACCTGCCTGGGGTCGCAGTAGGGGAGGGTCTTGAACATCTTGGAGTTGCCCGCAATGCCGCCGATCTCCAAAAACTCCGTGTCCATGGGGCCGGAGCAGACGGCGGTGACGGCGATCTTCCGCGCCCGCAGCTCCTCCCGCAGTCCCAAAGAGAAGCTGGAGACGTAAGCCTTGGTAGAGCTGTACACCGTCATCCTGGCGTTGGGGCAGAAGCTGGCGATGGAGCTGACGTTGACGACGGACGCGCCCTCGCGCATGTAGGGGAGAGCCGCTCTTGTCACCAGCGTCATGGCCCGGATGTTGAGATCGGTCATGCGGGAGAGAAGCTGGGGATCCGTCTCCGCCACATTGCCCAGATACCCGCACCCGGCGCAGTTGACCAGTACGGTCACGTCGGGGTTTTCCTCGCTGAGCTTCCGGGCCAGCGCGCCCAGATCGGCGTCGTCCGTCAGATCCAGCGGCACGGACACCGCCGGCACGTCCAGCGCCAGGGCCAGCTCGTCCAGAAGCGGCTTGCGCCGGGCGATGAGCCAGACCTGCTCCACCTCGGGGAAATTGGCCTTCAGCTGCAGGGCGAATTCCCGGCCCAGTCCCGAGGAGGCCCCGGTAATGATGGCTGTCTTCATGCTCACACCTTCTGGGGCTCGCCGTAATCCACGCCGAAGGTCTCCACGGTGACGGACTTCATCACCTGGGGCTTACGGGGCTTGTCGTTGTAGTCCACCCGGACGCCGGCGATCTCGTCCACCACGTCCATGCCCTCCACCACCTTGCCGAAGGCGGCGTACTGGCCGTCCAGATGGGGGGAGTCGGCGTGGACGATGAAGAACTGGCTGCCGGCGGAGTCGGGGACGCTGGTGCGGGCCATGCTGAGGACACCGCGCTCGTGCTTTAAGGGGTTGGCGACGCCGTTGGCGGAAAACTCGCCCTTGATGCAGTAGCCGGGGCCGCCGGTGCCGTTGCCCTTGGGGCAGCCGCCCTGGATCATAAAGTCCTTGATGACGCGGTGGAAAATGAGGCCGTTGTAGAAGCCCTTGCCGGCCAGGCTGATGAAATTCGCCACGGATATGGGGGCGATGTCGGGGTAGAGCTCGGCCTTGATGACCTTGCCGTCCTCCATTTCAATGGTCGCGATGGGATTTGCCATACTGATTTCTCCTCGTATAATAAGATTTGACAGGAATTTTGTAAGTGTTATCTGTCATTCACTCCGGAAAAACCAGCAGGCAAAG
>CANQBA010000008.1 GCA_947589545.1 uncultured Oscillospiraceae bacterium
TGGTATGCAAAGAGTGCGGCAAGGAATTCGTCTTTACCGCCGGTGAGCAGGAGTTCTACGCTGAGCGCGGCTTCCAGAACGAGCCCCAGCGCTGCAAGGCCTGCCGTGACGCCCGCAAGAACGCCGTTCGCGGCCCCCGTGAGTTCTTCACCGCTGTCTGCGCCAACTGCGGCGGCGAGGCGAAGGTTCCCTTCGAGCCCAAGTCCGACCGGCCCGTGTACTGCAGCGACTGCTTTGCCAAGATGAAGGAGCAGCAGCGCTGATCGCCAAAGCGGCAAAAAAACTGAAAAAGGGCGGGCCTCCGGCTCGTCCTTTTTTATATATTCGTCATATTTTCCCGTAATAATCTACTTATTATCCGAAAGGAGGCGCGGAGCATGGAGGACGCGGCCATCATCGACCTCTACTGGGCGCGGGACAGCCGCGCCATCGGCGAAACGGGCGCCAAATACGGCGTCTATCTCACCGGCATCGCCCTGAACCTGCTGGGTCTTCCCGAGGACGCCGAGGAGTGCGTCTCGGACACCTATCTGGCCGCCTGGAACGCCATGCCGCCGGAGCGGCCGGGGATCCTGCGGGCCTTTTTGGGGAAGATCACCCGCAATCTGGCTCTGGACCGCTTAAAGCGCCTCCGGGCCAAAAAACGGGGCGGCGGCGGGCCGCGGCTCATCTTCGACGAGCTGGCCGAGGTCATCCCCGGCGGCGACCGCCCGGAGGCCGCGCTGGACAGGAAGGAGCTTGTGGGGGACATCGAAGCCTTCCTCCGGGCGGAGCCGGAGCGGGCCCGGAATATGTTCCTGCGCCGCTACTGGTACGCCGACAGCGTCGCCGCCATCGCCGTCCGGTACGGCCTGGGGGAGAACGCCGTCTCGGCCCAGCTCATGCGCACGCGCAATAAGCTGAGACGCTATCTGACGGAAAGGGGATATGTGATATGACAGGTGAAGCGCTGTTCGCCCTTCTGGGCGAGCTGGACGAGGCCCTGGTGGACGGGGCCGAGGCCCTGCCGGAGCGCCGGCCCGCGCGGGGACGTTTCCGGCCCGCCCTGCTGGCGGCCGCGGCCTGCGCGGCCCTGGCGATCCTGGCCGTCGCCCCGGGTCTTTTGCGGGCGGGCCGCGACACGAAGGGGGATTCCATGTCCGGGGGCCAGACCGCGGCCGACATGTCCTCCAAGCCGAATGACGTGAACCTCCAGGTTCCGAACGCCCCCGGCTCCGCCGCCGACGACAGCGCCACCGGCGATCGCGCGGAGGATCAGGGCTTTTTCGCCGTGATCGTCTCCCTGACGCCGGAGCTGACGGTCGCCCCGGCGGAGGACTCCCCCCTGTGGGGCCAGGCCGAGCGGGTCGTTCTGACCATGACCGACCGCGCCCCGGCGGCGGACGGGATGCCGGAGGATCTGAAACCCGGGGAGACGGTCTGGATCTCGTGCCCCCTGGAGGCATTGATCCGGCGGGACGGCGCCACTCTAGAGGCCCCTACGGTGTACGGCCTGTACCGGGAATGAATTACTCAGTAAATATTGTTGGGCCGCCCCTCCGGGGCGGCCCGAATCATTTTGCAACTTTGAAAAATGATTGGCATAGGATGGGGTACACGTCATATCCGCGCTCATTTTGCGTCTATATAGGCAGCGCGGGGTCAGGAGGAGCTATGCTGATCGACACGCCCTATGACCGGGACGCCGCCGTGGCCTACGCGCGGCGCTGGGCCCTCTCCCGGAATCCCCTGTACTACGATTTTGAGGACATCGGCGGCGACTGCACCAATTTCGCCTCCCAATGCGTTTTCGCCGGGGCCGGCGTGATGAACTTCACCCCCGTCACCGGCTGGTACTACGTCACGGCCAACGACCGCACGGCCTCCTGGACAGGGGTGGAATACCTCTTCGATTTTCTGACCCGCAGCGAGGGCCCCGGCCCCCGCGCCGCGGTTGTCCCCAAAAGCGCCGCCCAACCGGGGGATATCGTGCAGCTGGGCGGCCCGGAGGGGCGCTTCTACCACTCCCCCGTTATCGTGGCCGTGTCCCCGTCCATCCTGGTGTGCGCCCACACCTACGACGCCCTGGACCGGCCCCTGGACACCTACGTCTTTGCCAGGGCGCGGTTCCTCCACATAGAGGGCGTCCGGCGGGAGGCTCAGTGAAGTTGGGAGAACACCTGGCCGATCTTCCCCGGGATCACCAGCTCCGCTAAGGAGTCCATAGGCGTGGGGGATTTGTTGATGAGCGCCAGATGCTTCCCCCGGAAATAGTGGATGAGGCCCGCCGCCGGGTAGACCGCCAGGGACGTGCCGCCGATGATCAGCATATCCGCCCGGGTCAGCTCCGTCACCGCCCGGGTCAGCACGTCCCCGTCCAGCCCCTCCTCATAGAGGACGATGTCGGGCCGGACGATGCCGCCGCATTTATCACAGCGCGGCGTCCCGGAGGCGTCCTGGACGTAGGCGGCGTCGAAGCGTTTGCCGCATTGGACGCAGTAATTTTTCAGCAGCGTGCCGTGGAGCTCCAGCACGTTTTGGCTCCCGGCGGCCTGGTGGAGGCCGTCGATGTTCTGGGTGATGACGCACCGGAGCTTGCCCCGCCGCTCCAGCTCCGCCAGAAAGAGGTGCGCGGCGTTGGGCTTCGCCCCCCGGACGATGAGCTTGTCCCGGTAGAACCGGTAGAACTCGTCGGGGTACCGGTCAAAGAAGGAGCGGCTCAAAATCTCCTCCGGCGGGTATTCGTATTTCTGGTTGTACAGGCCGTCCACACTGCGGAAATCCGGGATGCCGCTCTCGGTGGACACGCCCGCGCCGCCGAAAAAGACCACCCTTTGGCTCTCGTCCAGCATATTTTGCAGTTTTTCGATCTTCTCGTCCATGACGCCGCCCCCTGTGAAAGAAATTGACAACACCATTGTAGCAGTTTATAATGGAATAATCAAGAAAGGCGGTGGAAAACGTGAAAAAACTTTTTCCCCTTACCTTCGCCCACTTTACGGTGGATCTGGCCTGCTTCACCGCCCTCTTCGGGGCGCTCTCCCCCGCCGTGACGGACAAAACCGCCCTGTCGGCGCTGTTTTTGACGTATAATCTCATCGCCTTTGGCCTCCAGTGCCTCCTGGGCGCGCTTCTGGACGTGAAAAAGCTCCCCCGTGTGACCTTTGCCGCCCTGGGCGCGGGGGTCACGGCCCTGGGGCTGACCGTGGCGGCCGTGGGCCGCGCCGTCTCCGCCGGGGCGCTCCTTCCCGTCCTCGGCATGATCGCCGCCGCGCTGGGCAACGCGGCCTTCCATGTGGGCGCGGGCTCCTTTGTGCTGACGGCCTGCCGGGGCAAAATGGCCCCCAGCGGCGTTTTCAACAGCGCCGGCGCGTTGGGCGTGGGCCTGGGCACGCTTCTGGGGACAGGCCGTCCCGCCCTCGCCTTCCCCCTGTCCCTGACGGCGGTGCTCCTGGCTCTCGCCGCTCTCCTGATCCCGCCCGTCCGGAAGGTTGCGGACAAGCCCCACTGCCGGGAGCTCTCCGGCCTTGTCCGTCCCCTGCCCGTGGAACGGGCCGCCGCGCTCCTGGGTGCCGCCGTGGCCTTCCACGCCTTCGCCGCCGCCATAGCCCCGGAGGCTCCCGGCCTTACGGGGGCGTTGACCCTGGCATGTCCGGTGATGATTTTCCTGGGCAAGCTCTCCGGCGGGGCCATAGCGGACAGGATCGGCGCCAAAGCGGCCCTCCTTGTCTCCCTGCCCCTCTCCGCCGCGCTCTTCGCCCTCTGCGGAGTCTTTCCCGCCCTGGCGCTGCCGGCGATTCTGCTCATGAATATCTCCGTCCCCGTCGTCCAGTGCGTCCTGGCGGGGGCTCTGCCGGAAACCCCCGGCTTCGCCTTCGGTCTTTCCAAGCTGGCGCTGGTGACCGGCACGGCCTTCGCCTACTTTGTGCCCGTCTCCGCGGCGGCACGCCCCTATGAAACGGCGGCGCTGACGGCCCTGTCCCTGCTGGCCGCGGCGGCCGTCCGCTCCGATCCCGCGAAACTACAGAAGGAGGTAAACAAACATGGTCAACACACTGCCCCTTGACATCGCCCCCGACCCGGAGCCTCTGGCCGGCGCGCCCTTTAACGCGGCGGCGGTAGTCATCGCCGTCCTGGCGGCGGCCGCCCTGCTCCTTGTGGCGGTATGGGTCATTCAAAAGAAAAAAGGAGGTAAATAAGGATGCTCTCTCTTCTCCCCCTGGACGTGGCCCCGGTGCCGACTATGCTCTTCGCCTTCGGCGTCCCCGCCCTGATCTTTTTCATCATCGTGGGCCTGGGCGTGCTGGCGGTAAAGCTCATCAAAAAGCTCTCCCGCTCCGCCGCCCGGAAGGAGGCGGAACGGCTTGGCGCTTCTACTCCTCCTGCTGAGGAATCTGACGCTGACGATACTCCTTGAGGGCGCGGCCATAGGGCTCATCTTCCGGAAGCTCCCGCCCCTTTTGTACAGCGTCCTGGCCAATGTGATGACCAATCCCGCCCTCAACCTGGCCGTCATCCTTCTGGTGGGAAAAGCCCGCCTGCCCTACTGGCCCTGCGTCCTCCCCCTGGAGCTGGCCGCCGTGCTGGCGGAGGCGTGGGCCTATCGCTCCCTTCTGCCCTCCCTGGACCGGGGAAAGCCCTTTCTCCTCTCCCTGTGCCTCAACGCCCTGAGCTTCACCGTCGGGATATTGATCGGGTGAAGATGTACGCCTCCCCCCGCCGGGGTGAAGCCCCTACGCGTCTATTGGATGATATTCGGAAATACGGTAAACGGGCCGCTGACGCGACCCGTTTTTTGCTGTTCAAAAAAATAATTAAAAATATTTCAAAAAATACTTGACAAACACTTCTGCTTATGGTATAATACGCTTAATCGGAAGTATATGCTTCTACAAGGCCGATTCCTCAACCCTTCATGACCCGCACCAAGACGGCCTTCTGGGCGTGGAGGCGGTTTTCGGCCTCGTCGAAGATGGGGGCGGCGTACTTCTCGATGACCTCGTCGGTGATCTCCTCGCCCCGGTGGGCGGGGAGGCAGTGGAGAACGATGGCGTCGGGCTTGGCCTCGTTCATCAGCTTCGTATCCACGCAGTACCCGGCGAAATCCCGGCGGCGCTTCTCCGCTTCGTCCTCCATCCCCATGGAGGCCCAGACGTCGGTGTACACCGCGTCGGCGTCCCTGGCGGCGGCGAAGATGTCGTCGGTGACGGTGAGATCGCCGTTCTCATGGGCCCATTTGACGATGTCCGCGTCCGGCTCATAGCCACGGGGACAGCCGACAGCCACGCTCATGCCGGTCTTGATGCCGCCCACGATCAGGGAGTTGGCCATATTGTTGCCGTCGCCGATGAAGGCCAGCTTCCGGCCGGCCAGGGTACCCTTGTACTCCCGGATGGTCTGGAGATCGGCCAGCACCTGGCAGGGGTGGGCGTAATCGGTGAGGCCGTTGATGATGGGGATGGAGCCGTAGCGGGCCAGATCCTCCACCTCCGACTGCTCGTAGGTGCGGATCATAATGGCGTCCAGGTAGCGGGAGAGCACCCGGGCGGTGTCCTGCACCGGCTCGCCGCGGCCGATCTGCAGATCCCGGGAGCTCAGGAAGAGGGCGTTGCCCCCCAGCTGATACATGCCCGCCTCAAAGGACACGCGGGTGCGGGTGGAGGATTTCTGGAAGATCATACCCAGGGTTTTCCCCGTCAAAAGCGGATGGGGGATGTTGTTTTTGCGCTCAAATTTCAGCTGATCGGCAAGACCCAGAAGGTCCAGGATCTCCTCCTTGGAGAGGTCGCCCAGCTTCAGTAAATGCTTCATTCTCCAATCACCTCTTTCAGAATTTCCATGGCTTCGCCAAGCTGTTCGTCGGTTATGGTCAGGGGCGGCACCAGCCGCACCTTCTCGTGGGCGGTGAGGGGGATCACGCCCCGTTCGATGGCCCTTTTGACCACCTCGCCGGCGGGCTTCTCCGTGAGGATGCCCACCATCAGGCCCAGGCCCGTGACGGACTTCACGCCCTTTGCGCCGGAGAGGGCGGCCTTGATGGTTTCGCCCTTGCGGCGGACGCCGGCCAGAAGCGCGTCGTCCAGGCGCTCCAGGATGCTGACGGCCCCGGCGCAGCTCACCGGGTTGCCGCCGAAGGTGGAGCCGTGGTCGCCCCGGCCCAGGGTATGCTCCACCCGCTCCCCCAGCAGGCAGGCCCCCAGGGGGAGGCCGCCGCCCAGGCCCTTGGCGGTGGAGACGATGTCCGGCATAAAGCCGAACTGTTCATAGGCGTAGAGAGTGCCGGTACGGCCGTTGCCGGTCTGCACCTCGTCCACGATGATAAGCATGTCGTGCTCCCGGGCGATGCGCACCACCTGGTCCACATAGTCCCGGGTGAGGGACACCACGCCGCCCTCGCCCTGAACCAGCTCCAGCATCACGGCGCAGCAGTTCCCCTGTTCAGCAAACGCCCGCACCTCCCCGGCGTCCTGGGCGCTGGCGTGGACGAAGCCGGGGGTGAAGGGGCCGAATTTGGTGTGAAAGGCGTCCTGGCCCGTGGCGGAAAGGGTGGTGACGGTGCGGCCGTGGAAGCTGTTTTTCAGGGTGATCACGGTGCTGCGGCTCTCGTCCCCAACCCTGTCAAAGGCCCATTTCCGGGCGGTCTTGATGGCGCATTCGTTGGCCTCCGCGCCGGAATTTCCGAAGAAAACCTTCTTAAAGCCGGTTCTCTTACACAGGAGCTTTGCCAGCCTTACGCAGGGCTCGGTGTAGTAGAGGTTGGACATGTGCTGGAGCTTCCCCAGCTGCTCCGTCACCGCCCCGATCCAGACGGGATCTGCAAGGCCGAAGACGTTGACGGCAATGCCGGCCCCCAGGTCGATATAGCGCCGGCCCCGGTCGTCAAAGACCTCCGCCCCGTGGCCGGAGGTGAACACCACGTCGGCCCGGCCGTAGGTGTTGGCCACATAGGTCTGATCCAGGGCTTTGATATCCATTTCGTCCATAAGAATCTCCCCTTACGCGGTAAACATGGTGCCGATGCCGGCGTTGGTAAGAAGCTCCATCAGGATGGAGTGCGGCAGCCGCCCGTCGATGATGAACACCTTTTTGACCCCGCGTCGTATGGCCTCCACACAGCACTGGATCTTGGGGATCATGCCGCCGGAGATGACGCCCTGGGCGGTGAGCTCCGGCACCTCGGAGACGGACAGCCGCCGGATCAGCGTATCCGGATCGTCCTTGTCCCGCAGAAGCCCCTCGATGTCCGTCATAGTCAGCATGGACTCCGCCCCCAGCTTCCCGGCGATGCGGGCGGCGGCGGTGTCGGCGTTGATGTTGTAAAGATTGCCCTGGGCGTCGCACCCCACGGTGGAGATGATGGGGATGTAGCCCATATCCAGAAGGTCGGTGATGGGCTTCACGTCCACGTCCTGGATCTCCCCCACGGCCCCCAGCCGGGGATCCAGCTGGGAGGCGCGGATCATGTGGCCGTCCACGCCGGAGATGCCGATGGCGCGTCCGCCGGCCAGCTCCACCAGGTTCACCAGATCCTTGTTGACCTTCCCGGCCAGCACCATCTGGACGATGTCCATGGTCTCCCCGTCGGTGACCCGCAGGCCGCCCACGAATTCCGACTTCTTGCCGGTCTTTTTCAGCATGTCGGAGATCTCCGGCCCGCCGCCGTGGACGACCACCACCTTGATGCCGATCATGCTGAGGAGCACGATGTCCCCCATGACGTATTTTTTCAGTGTCTCGTCGGTCATGGCGTTGCCGCCGTATTTGATGAGGATCACCTTTCCGGCGTACTTCTGTATGTACGGAAGCGCCTCCGTCAGTGTCTGCGCCCGCAGGGCGTGGTCATGTAAGTCCATGGCTGGGCCTCCTTATACTGATTCCGGCAGGATTGCCGGGGATAGCGCCGCCACCGGCGGCGGGAGTGGGGTGTACGTAATGCGCCGGGGCTTCGGTGGGCCCTGCAGGGTGCGCGCGGGCAAGCCCCCGGGGAGTCCAGACGGGGTTTTCTCCCCTTGCTGCTTCCGTCCGCCCTGTAAGGGCGGAAACCTTATAAAAAACCGTCAGGTCAAGTCCGATAATCCCCGTTGATCTTCACATACTCATAGGTCAGATCGCAGCCCCAGGCTTCGGCGGAGGCGGGGCCGGCGTTGAGATTTACCAAAATATCGATCTCGTCCTCCAAAAGCACCTTTTTGGCCTCCTCCTCGGAGAAGGGGATCCCGGCGCCGTCCTTGCAGACGTCCACCTGTCCGGCTTTGGAGCGGAAGCTCACGTCCACCCGCTCCACGTCCACCTGCGCGCCGGAGTAGCCGATGGCGCACAGGACACGGCCCCAGTTGGCGTCCGCGCCGAACATGGCGGCCTTGGTGAGACTGGAGCAGATGACGGCCTTGGCCACGGTCTTGGCGGTCTTGTCGTCGGCGGCCCCGGTGAGCAGACAGGTCACCAGCTTTGTGGCCCCCTCGCCGTCCTTGGCGATCATGCGGCACAGCTTCACGGTGACGGCGTGGAGGGCGGCGCAAAAGGCGTCGAAGTCCTCGCCCTCGGCCTCGATCGGCTTATTGCCCGCCAGGCCGTTAGCCAGCACGGCAAAGGTGTCGTTGGTGGAGGTGTCCCCGTCCACGCTGACCATGTTGAAGCTGGTCTTTACGTCCTCGGAAACGGCCTTTTGGAGCATTTCCGGGGTGATATCCACGTCAGTAGTGACCCACACCAGCATGGTGGCCATATTGGGGTGGATCATGCCGGAGCCCTTGGCGATGCCGCCCAGGCGGCACGTGACGCCGCCGATCTCAAACTCTACGGCGGCCTCCTTGGGTACGGTGTCCGTAGTCATGATAGCGTCCTCGGCAAGGTCGGAATGATCCCCCAATCCCGCCGTCAGCGCCTCCATGCCGCTTTCCATGGGCGCAAGGCTCATGGGCTGGCCGATGACGCCGGTGGAGCCCACGATCACATCATTGGCGGGGATGCCCGTATACCGCTCCACCAGGGCGCTCATGCCCTCGGCGATCTCCAGCCCGTTTACGTTGCAGGTGTTGGCGTTGCCGGAGTTGCAGATGACGGCCTGGGCGTGCCCGTCGGAAAGGTGGGCCTTCGTCACCTTGATCGGCGCGGATCGCACAAGATTCGCGGTATAGACGGCGGCGGCGGCACAGCGCTTCTCACTGACGATCAGCGCCAGATCCCGCTTTTTGGAGCTGGCCTTGATGCCGCACCGGACGCCGTTTGCCCGAAAGCCCCGGGCGGCGCACACGCCGCCGGGAATATAGGTGATTTTCATTATTTTTTACCTCCCAAAGGGGATTCAGGTTCATATAACCATCAGCAAAGTCCCCGCGGCGATGAGGGCACAGCCGAGGAGGGACTTGGGGGTGAATTTCTCATGGAGAAAGACGAAGGCCAGAATCAGCGTCAGCACCACGCTCAATTTGTCCACCGGCACCACCTTGGATGCCTCGCCGATCTTCAAAGCGTGGTAGTAGCACAGCCACGACGCGCCGGTGGCAAGGCCGGAGAGGATGAGAAAGAGCCAGCTTTTCCGGCTGATCGACCCGATCCCGGTCTGGGCGCCGGTGATGAACACCATGCCCCAGGCCATCGCCAGCACCACCACGGTTCGGATAGCCGTAGCCAGGTTTGAATTGACGTCCTCGATGCCCACCTTGGCCAGGATCGACGTCAGCGCCGCGAAAATGGCGGAGCCAAGAGCGAACAGAAACCACATACATTTCACCTCTGCCTTTGAATGCTTTCCGGCCCCGGCCATGTGCCGGAAATGCCGAAAATCACCGTATCTTTTTGAAAAGCCGCGCGCTCCAAAACTCCATGCCAAGCTCGTCAATGTAGAAGTGGAGAATGGCGCGGTAATTTTTGGAGGCAGTGCCAAGCATGAGCATATCCACATCGGGTGAGACCACGGTTTCCATGTATTGGAACAGCATCCTTCCGATGCCTCGGCCGCGAAATTCGGGCTTAACGTACAGCTCCTCGATCTCAAAGAAGCTCGTGCCGGCCTCATAGATACTGGTGGTCTTTTCTGTGAGCTCTTTATGACCGAATAAGTAACCCACCACCGCGCCGTTTTCAAGGGCGAGAAAAATCCTGTTTCCCTTTAGATTGTCCAGGGTGTTTTTGTAGTAGCCGTGGCAGCAATTCTCCTTCTCCCAATCCTCGGAGAGTGAGATAAGCTGTCCGGCGACCTCCTCGGTCAATTCAGTCTCTTTGACGACCATTTTACACGTTCAGTCCCGTCAGCTCGTCCACGCCCATTAGGATATTCATGTTCTGCACCGCCGCGCCGGAGGCGCCCTTGCCGAGATTGTCGAAGAGGGCGGTGACGGTGACGCGCTGGTCGCTGCCGGCGACGATGAGCATCAGGTCGTCCCGGCCGGCGAAGGCGTTGGCGTCGATCATGGGGGTTCCCCAATTCAAAGGGGCCACGTTGATGAGGCGTTGGTACTGATACCAGTCGTCCAATGCCTCCCGGATTTTCTTCGCGTTGGGGCATCCCGGCAAAAGATCGGTGTGGAGGGTGACGGTGGTGGCCATGCCCTTGTAGTAGTCGTCCACGATGGGTGCGAAGACCGGGGCGCGGATGAGGCCGCAGATCTTCTGCATTTCGGGAAGGTGCTTATGGGCCTGGGTGAGGCCGTAGATCCGGGGGGCATTAAGATTCACGGGCTTTTCAGGGTTTTCGTAGTCCGCGATCATCCTCTTGCCGCCGCCGGAGTAGCCGGTAAGGGAGAAGCAGCTGAGGGGGGTATCCGCCGGAACCAGACCCAGCTTTACCAGGGGGTAGACCGAGGCGATGAAGCCCGTGGCGTGACAGCCGGGGTTGGCGATACGCGTCCCCGTCTCAATGGCGGTACGGCGACCGTCGTCCAGCTCCGCAAAGCCGTAGGCCCAGCCCTCCGCCGTGCGGTGGGCGGTGGAGGCGTCGATGACCCGGACAGTGGGGTTTTCGATCATGGATACCGCCTCCCGGGCCGCGTCGTCGGGCAGGCACAGAAAGGCGATGTCGCAGCTGTTCAGCGCGTCCTTCCGGGCGGCCGGATCCTTGCGCCGCGCCTCCGGCAGGGTGACCAGGGTCAGATCCCGCCGGCCCGCCAGCCGCTCATAGATCTGCAGGCCGGTGGTCCCGGCAGAGCCGTCGATGTAAACCTTCATCCGATCTGCCTCCTTACGTACTCGATCTGCCGCTCCACGCTCTCGGGGGTGGGGCCGCCGTAGGAGGTACGGCGGAGAAGGCAGCTGTCGATATTGATGGCCTCATAGAGCGTTTCGTCAAAAAGCTCGCTCCTGGCACGGTACGCCTCCAGGGGAAGCTCCTCCAAGGTGACGCCCTTTTGGGTACATTCGGCCACCAGCTCGCCGGTGAGCTTGTAGGCAGTGCGGAAGGGCATCCCCTTCCCCACCAGCCAGTCCGCCAGGTCTGTGGCGTTGATGAAGCCCAGCCCGGCGGCCTTCCGCATGTTCTCCGGCAGGAAGGTCAGGGTGCCCACCATGGGGGCGCAGACGGTGAGGCAGGCGTCCACGGTGTCGAAGGCGTCGAAAACAAGCTCCTTGTCCTCCTGCATGTCCTTGTTGTACGCAAGGGGCAGGCCCTTGAGCATAGTGAGCAGCGCCATCAGATCCCCGTAGACCCGGCCGGTCTTGCCGCGAGTCAGCTCCGCCATATCGGGGTTTTTCTTCTGGGGCATGATGGAGGAGCCGGTGGAGTAGGCGTCACTGAGCCGGACGAATTTAAATTCCCAGCTGGACCAGAGGATCAGCTCCTCGGAGAGACGGGAGAGATGGGTCATGACAAGGCTCAGGGCGGCGGCCAGCTCCACGCAGAAGTCCCGGTCGGACACGCCGTCCAGGGAATTCTCCGCCACGCTGTCAAAGCCCAGAAGCGATGCCTCCATCTGCCGGTCGGTGTCGTAGGTGGTGCCCGCCAGGGCGCAGCAGCCGATGGGCGAGACGTTCATCCGCGCCTTGGCGTCGGTGAGGCGGCCCAGATCCCGGAGGGCCATCATGGCGTAGGCCATCAGGTGGTGGCCCATGGTGACGGGCTGGGCCCGCTGGAGGTGAGTATACCCCGGCATCACCATGGCGCGGGCCTCCTCCGCCCGGTCACAGAGGGTGAGGATGAACCTTTTCAAAAGGCCCGCGGTGGTATCCACCCGGCCCCGCAGATATATACGGGTATCCAGCGCCACCTGATCGTTGCGGCTGCGGGCGGTATGGAGGCGCTTGCCCGGCTCGCCGATGCGCTCCGTCAGGGTCTGCTCCACGAAGGTGTGGATATCCTCGGCCTCCGGGTCGATCTTCAGCGCACCGGCGTCCAGATCGGCCAGGATCCCGGTGAGGCCCGCCACGATGGCTTCGGCGTCCCGGGGGGAGATGATATTTTGAGCCGCCAGCATTTTGGCGTGGGCGATAGAGCCCGTGATGTCCTCCCGGGCCATGCGGGAGTCCACGCGGATGGAGCGGTTGAAGTCCTCGGCGGCCTCGTCGATGGCGCCGGAGGCGAGGCCGGACCAGAGCTTGGGCATACGGATGCCTCCTTTGGGATATGGGTATTAAAAACGGGGAACGGGCCGCCAAGAGAGGCGGCCCCTACAAAATCTTTTGAGAGCTATGCCCTTTTCAATTACTTAAGTCCATTCTTTTTATCAACCGCCGCCTGGACGGAAATGGGCAGGCCGTAGAGGTTGATGAAGCCGGCGGAATCCTTCTGGTCGTAGTCGGACGCGCCGAAGGTGGCCAGCTCGTCGGAGTAGAGGCTCCAGTCGCTCCACACGCCGGCCTTGATAATGTTGCCCTTGTAAAGCTTCAGGCGCACCTTGCCGGTGACCCGCTCCTGGGTCTTGTCCACAAAGGCGGAGAGGGCCTCCCGCAGGGGGGTGTACCACTGGCCGTTGTACACAAGCTCCGCGAAGGTGACGGAGAGCTTTTCCTTCTCGTGCTGGGTCATCTTGTCCAGGCACACCGTCTCAAGATATTTGTGGGCCGCGTAGAGCACCGTGCCGCCCGGGGTCTCGTAGACGCCCCGGCACTTCATGCCCACCAGGCGGTTCTCCACGATGTCCAGAAGGCCGATGCCATTGGCGCCGCCCAGCTCGTTGAGCTTATAGATGATCTCCTTGGCGGAGGTCTTTACGCCGTCGATGGCCACGGGCACGCCCTGCTCAAATTCGATCTCCACATAGGTGGGCTTGTCGGGGGCGTCCAGGGGGGAGACGCCCAACTCCAAAAAGCCGGGCTTTTCATAGAGCGGCTCGTTGCCGGTGTCCTCCAGATCCAGGCCCTCGTGAGAAAGGTGCCACAGGTTCTTGTCCTTGGAGTAGTTGGTCTCGCGGTTGATCTTCAAGGGGACGTTGTGGGCCTCGGCGTAGTCGATCTCCTGATCCCGGGACTGGATGTCCCAGACGCGCCAGGGGGCGATGATCTTGAGGCCGGGGGCGAAGTGCTTCAGCGTCAGCTCGAAGCGCACCTGATCGTTGCCCTTGCCGGTGCAGCCGTGGGCGATGGCGTCACAGCCCTCCTTGAGGGCGATCTCCGCCAGCCTCTTGGCGATGACGGGGCGGGCCATGGAGGTGCCCAGCAGGTAGTCCTCATAGACAGCGCCGGCCTTCATGGTGGGGATGATGAAATCGTCCACAAATTCGTCGGTCAGATCCTCGATGTAGAGCTTGGAGGCGCCGGTCTTTTTGGCCTTCTCCTCCAGGCCGTCCGTCTCGCTGCCCTGCCCCACGCCGCCGCAGACGGCGATGATCTCGCATCCGGGGTAGTTCTCCTTGAGCCAGGGGATGATGATGGATGTATCCAGTCCGCCCGAATAGGCCAGGGCGATCTTTTTGATGGGTTTTTCAGACATGGGTGATCCCTCCGCAGGTATTTTGTTTGTAGTGCCATTATGGGGCTTTTTTGCGGAAAAGTCAAGGATTATTCATCTATCCATTTCGATTTGTAAAACAAACGAAGCCCCCGGCGGGCCGGGGGCGGATTTTGGGTAGATTGGCGCTTTCCCCTCCCATTTTGAGCGGGCGGGAAAGAAAGAATATTCTGAATCGGTGAAAAATTATTCATTCTCCGCCGCCGGAGGGAGCGTGACCAGCGCGCCCACGGCCTCGGAGAGCGCGGGGCCGTTGGGGGTGGCCTGGGCCACGGAGATCACCCGGTACCCGTCCTTGAATTTGCCGGGGGCGTAGAGGTTGGTGACCCGGGCCGTCAGAACGCCGGACTCCGGGCGCTCCGTCTCCAGCCGCTTCCCGTCCAGGGTGATGACGCTGTAATCGGTGAAATTGCGGCCGTAGACGAAAAGCCGGTCGTCCTCATACCGCCAGGAGTCGATGACCACGGGCTCCACGCCCATGCGCAGATTGGTGGCGGTGAAGGGGCATTTACCGCCGCAGCAGTACCAGTCGCCGGCCAGCATGTCGTACTCCAAGAGGTTCAGACCCTCCTCGTAGTCCTCAGAATCCCGCATCTGCTGGTGGTAGCGGGTGATGAGGCCGGGGCTCATGCCCAGATCGGCCAGGACGCGAGGGTAGAGCTGGTAGGCGTACAGATCCTCGTCCCGCTGGGGCAGGCGCAGATTTGTCCACATGACGTACTCGGTCTGGAAGATGTCGCCGTTCTCCAGCTGGTCGGAGCCGATGGAGAAGGAGGGCAGATGGTCGCCGTAGAGCACCAGCACCGTGGGTTCGGCCCGGCGGGAGAGGGCGGCGACAAGGTCGCCGATGAATTCGTCCGTCTCGGAGAGCTGGGAGATATAGTAGGCCAGGGCCTCCTGCTCGTCGGGCTCGTCGGCCCAGGTGACGTCCAGATCCTCCATGTCCTCGCTGTCCACGCCCCGCTGATATTTGCCGTGGCCCTGGACGGTAATGGTGAAGACGAAATCCTGCCCCGGCGTGGCGTCCATCGCCTTGAGGATCTCGCCGGTGAGGATGCTGTCGCGGCACCAGCCGATGGGGTTGAACTCCACCCCGTCCATGTACTCGATGGAGGTAAAGCTGTCAAAACCCAGCTGGGCGAAGACCTTGTCCCGGTCGTAGAAGGCTCCGGTGTTGTTGTGGATGGCTGCGCCGGTGTAGCCCAGGGTCTTCAGATCCCACACCACCGTTTCGCAGGCCCGGTCCCGGAGGGTGGTCTTGTAGGGGTACTCCCCCAGGCCCAGGAAGTCCAGGCTCATGCCGCTGAGGATCTCGAACTCCGTGTTGGCGGTGCCGGCCCCCACGGAGGGGACGGTGAGGAAGCCGGAGGAGAAGCCGTCCCGGAGGCGGGTGAAGTTGGGGATGGGGTTCTCCGTAAATTCCACGTCGTCCAAGTAGCTCACGTCGAAGAAGGACTCCAGCTGGACGAAGAGGATATTGGGCCGCAGCTCCGGCTGCGCCTCCTCCTTCAGGTTGCCCACCATCCAGTTGACGGCGGAGCGGGAATAGAAATCGGGCCGGGAGACGCCCCGGTCGAAGGTACCGGTGGTAAAGCAGTAGACAAAGCCGTAGCGGGCGTAAGCGTCGGCGATGTTGGAGAAGGTCTTCTCCCGGGACTCCTCATGGCCCACCACCGTCAGGCTGTAGGCCCCCACGGCCAGAAGGACGGAGCCGGCGATGAGCACCGAGGCCATCCGCAGGCGCACGGGGTGTTTGGCGGCATGTATGTAGGCCAGCACGAGGCCCGTCACCGCGGCGATCACGGCCAGCGCCAGCAGGACGATCTGCCAGATCTCCAGGTAGATGGTAAAGATGGCGGTGGCCGAGGGGATCAGGGTGAGGTCGGTGGGGCTGAAGGGCGTCACCCGGAAAAGGAGCATCCCGGCGTTGACAAGGCCGCACAGGAGCCAGAAGCCGGAAAACAGGATGAGCCAGAAGGAGCGCTTCTTGAAAAGGTGCGCCAGGGAGAGGGTGGACAGTACGATCAGCATCCCGGCGGCGAAATTCAGCGGGTGGGTAAAGAGAAAGACGAGCCCCCGGATCAGGGAGTGGCGGGAGGCCATCTCGATGAACAGCGTCTCGATAAAGGCCAGGGCGGCGGTGGTGATAACAGGGTGCTCCTCCACCGCGCGGGCAAGCTTTTCCGTCAGGCGCTTCCAAATGCCCCTGACGGCGGCCGGTTTTGGCATGAGCTCTCACCTCCGAAAACCCTTGAAGTCGTTACAGCTGACGAAGCCGCCCCTTATGATAGCAAACCGGGCGGCGAATTGCAAGGACGGAAAGATTAAAGATTCGTTAACTTTGCCCCGTTTTCTCCATTAAGTGGCGAAAAATGTTTGTTATTTCCATTTCTTTGACATTTCCCGGCGGATGGTTTATACTGGAGGGGCGAAAAGCGCACAGGTCAATCATCATTTTACTTTCAGGGAGGGGTTCTTATGCTCGCACAGGGAATGAAAGCGCCGGACTTCACGCTTTCGGACAAGGACGGCAACAGCGTCTCGCTGGCCGATTTCAGGGGCCGCCGGGTGGTGGTCTATTTCTATCCCAAGGACTCAACGCCGGGGTGCACCCGTCAGGCCTGCGCCTTCGCCGCGGCCTGGGGGCAGTATCAGGCGCTGGGCGTGCCGGTCATCGGCATCAGCCGGGACAGCGCGGCCTCTCACGCCCGGTTCGCGGAGAAGAACGGCCTGCCCTTCCTCCTGCTCTCGGATCCTGAGCGCACCGCCATCGAGGGCTTCGGGGTGTGGCAGGAGAAGAAGAACTACGGCACGGTGACCATGGGCGTGGTGCGCACCAGCTTTGTCATCGGCCCCGACGGGGTCGTCGAGAAGGTCTTCCCCAACGCAAAGCCCGACACCAACGCCGCGGAGATCCTGGACTATCTCAGGGGGTGAACACATGCCGCTGAAGCTTCTGCGGGGCGAAAAGGGCGTCAAGGGGCCGCTCCCGCCGCTCAGGGCCGGGGACGAGCCGGGGCTGACGGAGGCGTATCTGCGTCTCTTTGAGCGGGAGGCCGGGCGGCCGCGCCGCGGCGTAGAGACGGGCCTTCTGGGGCTGGACGCCGGGTTCACCGTGGAGCGTTCCCTGCGTATCGCCGTCCGGGCCGCCAGCATCTATCTGCGCTCCCACGAGGCGGACATCACCGTCTGGGTGCCGGAGGGGCGGCTGGAGGCGGACTTTTCCGTGGAACTGGCGCAGTACATCGCCCGGCGGTACACCGGCGGGCCGGGCCTTTTCGGCCAGAGCTGGTCCCGGACGCCGGCCGCGGAGGCCTTTAACGCCGCCCCCGGGGAGGAGCGCGGCCAGGGCGGGACACCCGGGAAAAGGAGCGCCAGAGCGGAGCGGGACGGGATCTGCTACGCCGCCGCTCCGCTGGGGAAGGGGCTCGACCTTGACGACCTGATCCGAAAGACGGACGCCGGATTTTCCGAGACGCTTCTGGGGCTCATCGACAAAAGCGGGCGGAAGGACGCGGAGGTCTACAAGGCCGCCAACATCGACAGGAAGCTCTTTTCCAAGATCCGCTCCAACCCCGCCTACCGCCCTTCCAAGGCCACGGCCCTGGCCCTGGCCTTCGCCCTCCGGCTGGATCTTGCCCAGACGCGGGATCTCATCGGCAGGGCGGGCTATTCCCTGACCCACGCCAGCGTCATGGACATCATCGTGGAATATTACATTGAAACTAAAAACTACGATATTTTCGCCCTGAACGAGACGCTCTTTCGGTACGACCAGCCGCTTCTGGGCGGGGCGTGATGAAATGTCGCTTTTCGAGCGACCGAAATTCCCCTTTTCTTTGGTATCATGGGATCATCAAAGAAAAGGAGGTCATGAAAAATGACAAACAACGAACTCACCGAACTTGTATTCATTCTGGATCGCAGCGGCTCCATGGCGGGGCTGGAGAGCGACACCGTCGGGGGCTTCAACGCCATGCTGTCCAAACAGAAGGCCCAGCCGGGGCAGGCCCTGGTGACCACGGTGCTCTTTGACCACGAGACGGTCACCGTCCACGACCGGCTGAAGATCGCGGATGTGCCGGAGATGACGGCGCGGGAGTACTGCGTCCGGGGCTCCACCGCCCTGCTGGACGCCGTGGGCAAGACCGTGGAGCACATCGCCGCCGTCCACAGGTACATCCGGCCCGAGGACGTCCCCGGGAAGACCATGGTGATCATTACCACCGACGGGATGGAGAACGCCAGCCGGGAATACACCTACGGCCGGGTACGCGCCCTCCTGGACGAAAAGCAGGCGGCCGGGTGGGAATTCATCTTCCTGGGGGCCAACATCGACGCGGCCCGGGAGGCGGCCCGGTTCGGCATCGCCGCCGGCAACGCCGTCACCTACAAGGCCGATCATAAGGGCACGGCGCTGAACTTCGCCGTGATCTCCGAGACGGTGGCCCACGTCCGCGCCGGCGCGCCCATGGCGGCAAACTGGAAGGCCCGCATCGAGGAGGACGTGAAAAAGCGCGGAAAATGAACTGGCTCGAAAGCCCTAACGGGCTTTCGGTGCCAAGGGGAACGTACGGGATTTTTCCCGACGCGCATGTCGCAGGGAAAAATATCAAATTTGAGTTTTTTGACAAGCTGAAATTCATAATAGTATCCCCCTTGGGGTAAGCTTACCTCAAGGGGGAATTGATGTGAAGGACGAGAATATGACCGCGCCGGTGTCCAACGAGCCGGACAGCTGCCCAAAAAAGCCGGAGGAGATCTATCAGAAGGATCAGATCGAGGATATGGGCTCCTCCACCGTCCGGTCGGAGCGGGGTGCCATCCACTGTCTGACCATCGTGGGCCAGATCGAGGGGCACCAGCTGCTGCCCGCGGACAACAAGACCACCAAATACGAGCACGTCCTGCCTCAGCTGGCGGCCATCGAGGAGGCCGAGGACATCGACGGGCTCCTCATTCTGCTGAACACCCAGGGCGGCGACGTGGAGGCGGGGCTGGCTATCGCCGAGCTCATCGCCGGCATGTCCAAGCCCACGGTGTCCCTGGTGCTGGGGGGCGGTCACTCCATCGGCGTGCCCCTGGCTGTGGCGGCCAAAATGAGCATGATCGCGCCCTCGGCGGCTATGACGATCCACCCTGTCCGGCTCACGGGGGTGGTCATCGGCGTGCCCCAGACCTACAACTATTTCGGGAAGATTCAGGAGCGGATCGTCCGGTTCGTCACGGAAAATTCCCGCATCACCCGGGAAAAATTCACGGAGCTGATGCTGAAGACCGGCGAGCTGGCCGCCGATGTGGGCACGGTCATCTACGGCGAGGAGGCCGTGGAGTCGGGCCTCATCGATCGGATCGGCACCCTCTCCGACGCCCTGGGATACCTGCATGAGGAGATCGCCAGACGGAAAAAAGATCGAATTTGAGTCTTTTGACAAGCTTCCCCCGGATCTCTCCGGGGGAACCATACATTTTTCAGGTCACTTTTTCACGACGGGCAGCCAGAGCTCCATATAGCGGCCGGAGTTGTACGCCTCGTCGCCATAGCGGTAGAACCAGTGGGATTTGACCACCTCCGGGCGGTCGCCCAGCTCGTAGCCGGAGCCGGGGAGAACCTCGTTGGCTACGCGGAGGCGGAAGCTGTCGTAGATCTGGGTGGGGTATTTGCACCGCTCCGTCTCGCAGACCAGGTAAAGGCCGGCGGGGATATCGATCCTCTCGTAGCGGGCGGCCGCCTCCGGGTCGTTCAGGGTCTCCTCCAGATTCTCGGTGTCGATGGGATTAAGCTCCCAGGCGATGTAGAAGTCGTAGCCGTCGTCGTCCTGGTTTTTCACGACCTCGTACATAGTCTCCCGATCCGGGGCCAGGCCCTGGAGGATGTACTGGTTGACGCGGGTGTTGACCCACATTTCGTAGTCCTGGTTCCGCCTGTCCACGGGTGCGCCCTGAAAGCGGCGCTTGAAGCCGACTAATGTCAGCGCGGGCTTTTCCTCGATCTTATAGTTCATCATACTCGCTCCTTCTAAAGATAATTTAATTCGGAGTGGGGAGAAGGCCCGGAGGGTCGCGCCCTTAGCCTCGCTGGGCAGGACGCCGTGGAACCGCTTGAAGGCCTTGGCAAAGCTGTCGGGGCTTTCCCAGCCGTATTTCAGGGCCGCGTCGATGACCCGGATCCGGCCCGCGGCCAGCTCCGCCCCCGCCAACGCCAGACGGCGAAACCGGATATACTCGCCCAAAGTGTACCCGCACAGGATGCTGAACACCCGCTGGAAGTGGCAGCTTGACGACGCGGCCTCGCGCGCGGCCCTCTCGTAGTCTATCTCCTCCGTCAGGTTCGCCTCAATGTACTCCAGCGCCCTTTGGATCCCGTCGATCCAGTCCATACCGCTCACTCCTTTCGAGTATGTTATACCGCAAATCCCCGCTTCCGTCCCGACTTTCCGTGCGGCGCGGTGACGGATTTGCGCGAAAACGCTGCCGCTATAGCTGACGGGAGTCGAACCACGCCGCTCCACGCGGCCCCTTTCCGGCGCTTTTCCGCTTGTCGTCGTTGCCTTGCGTCAGCAAGGCTGCCTCCTCCGCACGGAAAATCCCTCGAAAATTGCTCCGCTTGGAGTGCGAAGCAGTTTCTGGCGAGCGGATTTGTGTCCAGGCAAGGAAAAGCCCGCAGAGAATACTTTGTGTATTGTCAAGGGCTTTGACGCAGCATGGGCGCAAATCCGCCGTCAGAAACCGGCGCGGGTTCGACTCCCGTCAGCTATTATAAATATTCTCCGCCGCCCTGTCAAATCGAGATTGAAAAAAGCGGAAAAATGGTATAGAATGTAAGCATCCAACGATTGGGGGAATCGGATTTGGAGTTGGTTGAGAAAAAGAGAGATTTTCGTTTCCTGGACGCGTTCACGCTTAAGTGCGTCGCCATGGCGCTGATGCTCTGCGACCACGCCTGGGCCACCATCGCGCCGTCAAACTGGACGTGGCTTACGTGCATCGGACGGATAGCCTTTCCCATTTTCGCTTTTCAGATCGCCGAGGGGTTCCGGCACACCAGCAGCCGGAAAAAGTACTTAAAGCGCATGTTTATTTTCGCGCTGATCTCCGAGCTGCCCTTCAACCTGATGGCCGAGGGCGGGCCGATCTTCCCCTTCCACCAGAACGTGATGTTCACCTTCTGCATCGCCATCCTGGCGATGACGGTCATCGAATGGGGCAAAGCAAAGGGGAAGGTCTGGTACTGGGTCATTCTGGCGGCGGCGTTTACCGTCTCGTATCTCATGGGCTTTGTGACCTTTGTGGACTATTATGGCTACGGCGTGGCCACGGTGCTGATCTTCTACCTCTTCCACGGCAGGCGCTTCGGGTGGATCGGGGAGATCCTGGGCATCTGGTACATCAACTGGGAGCTGATAGGCGGGCTTGTCTATGACCTGACCCTGTTCGGCCGGCCCTTCCTTCTGCCGGAGCAGGGCTTCGCCATTCTCGCGCTGATCCCCATCTTCCTTTACAGCGGCAAACAGGGGCCGCACTCTAAAAAGCTCCAGTACGCCTGCTACGCCTTCTACCCCGTCCATATGCTGGCGCTGTATCTGCTCTCCGTCATCCTTTTCGCGTAACACATTTTGACGCAAAATCAGCCGGACGCGTGTCCGGCTGTTTCAGTTTGTTAAAAACTCAAATTCGGACTTTTTTCCGGCGACATGTGCGTCGGAAAAAATCCCTTTTGTCACGCAAGTGTGCCGCTTTGCGGTGCGCGCAGCGTGACGGCAGAGAGAAATTACTGAATTTCGCAAAATTCAGTAATTTCTCTCGCACGTTCCCCTTTGGCATCGAAAGCCCGTCAGGGCTTTCGAGCCAGTTTTTCATGCTTTGGGGAAGGCGACGCCCTCCATGAAGCCGCCGTCGGCGCTGAGGGACTGGACGTCCGCCGCGATGATCTTTCCCCGGTAGACGATCATGTCCGCCACCACCTTCCCTGTGGCTGTGGGGTGGTTTTTGACCTCATAGGTGTAGCGGGTGGCCTCCAGGCCGGCGTACTTCTTCAGATCGAAGCCCTGGGCCTTTTGCAGGGTGTTGTAGTCGGCGTAGACCTGGGAGAAGTCCTTGGGGATGGTGACCGTCTGGGTGTCGATGGGATCCTTCTCCACCTCCCAGCCCAGGGCCCCCAGGTACGCCACCCGCTGTTCGTTGGTGCGGGCCGCCGTGCCGGCGGCGGCGGGTCCGGCGGCGGCGTTTTTGTCCCCTCCCCCGCCCAGGAGCAGTACGGCCAGGGCCGCCAGCACCAAAAGCGCCAGGGCGCCGCCGATGATCTTTCTTTTGTCCAGCTTCGCAGTCACAAAAAGCATCGATGCACCTCCTTGGAGTCTGGTCAATTCTATTCAGGCATTTTTCCCGATATGACCGGGAACCGCTGAACTTTGTTTTGGTCTTTTTTGCCCATGGGGATGGTTCAAAAAAAGATTTTTCGTAAAATTTACGGGCAAATCATAAATTTCCTATTGAAAAATGGCGCAATATTGGTTATTATGGTACTTGTCAAAATCACGAATCCGGTTGACGTAATTTCATTTAGATCAAAATGGAAAATATGGAGGGATCGCCATGTCCAGCAGAATCTTTCAGAGCGTGGTCGTACAGATGAAGGAAGCCACCACAAGAGCCCTTGGCGTTGTGGACAGCGAAGGTAACGTGATCGCCACCAGTGAGCTCTCCGTCATGGGCACCCATATCGCGGACACGGCAAGCATTCTCCCCCAGCCGGGTGAGAAGGTGTCCGTGTACGCGGGGAAGACCTTCCGGCCCGTGGCGGGCTCCGAGCAGAACATCGAGTATGCCGTTTTTGTGGAGGGAACCGACGAGTTGGCCGCCAGCTTCTGCACCATGCTGGCCGTGGCCGTCTCCAGCGCCAAGGCCTACTACGAGGAGAAGTATGACAAGTCCGCCTTAGTCAAGTCCATCATCACCGAGAACATTCTCCCCGGCGACATCTACGTCCATGCCAAGGAGCTGCACTTCGTCTCCGACGTCCCCCGGGCGGTATTCTACATCCGGCAGATCGACCGCTCCGACGTGGCTACCCTGGAGGTGCTGCGGCGGCTCTACCCCGAGAAGCAGCGGGACTTCATCATCTCCATCAACGAGTCCGACATCGCTGTCATCAAGGAGGTGCCGGCCCACACCGAGGAGAAGGACACCCACAAGATGGGCGTCGCCATGTCTAACGCCATCTCCGACGAGCTGAAGATCCGCACCGTCATCGGCGTGGGCACCCTGGCCATGCACCTCAGGGATCTGTCCGTCCGCTACAAGGAGGCCCAGACCGCCATCGACATCGGCAAGGTCTTTGACACGGAAAAGACCGTCATCAACTACGAGAGCCTGGGCATCGGGCGTCTCATCTACCAGCTCCCCACCACCATGTGCCAGATGTTCCTCAACGAGGTCTTCAAGAAGAACCCCATCGACTCCCTGGACGAGGAGACGCTGGGCATCATCAACGAGTTCTTTGACAACAACCTGAACATCTCCGAGACCAGCCGCAAGCTGTTCGTCCACCGCAACACCCTGGTCTACCGTCTGGGCAAGATCAAGAAGATCACGGGCCTCGACCTTAGAGAGTTCGACCAGGCCATCGTGTTCAAGGTGGCCCTGATGGTCAAGAAGTATCTTGATTCCCAGGAGTCCGCCCACTCGAACATCCAATAAACACTCAGGATCGGATCCAAAAAGGAAACAGATTTGTTATGGTTCAATTTACAGACGTATTCAAGTCCTACGAAAACGGCACCAAGGCCCTTCGCGGGATCAGCTTTACCATCAACGACGGGGAGTTCGTCTTTCTGGTGGGCCCCTCCGGCTCCGGCAAGACCACCGTCATCAAGCTCCTCACCGGCGAGATCGCGCCCACCGACGGGACTGTGATGGTCAACGACTACAACCTGAGCACCATGAAATTCTCCAAAATGCCTTACATGCGCCGGACGCTGGGGGTGGTGTTCCAGGATTACCGGCTCATCGAGGACAAGACGGTCTATGAGAACGTGGCCTTCGCCATGCGGGTCATCGGCGCCTCCGGCAAGGAGATCCGACGGCGTGTCCCCTATGTGCTGGAGCTGGTGGGCCTGGATACCCGCACCCGCCGCCGCCCCCAGGAGCTCTCCGGCGGCGAGCAGCAGCGTGTGGCTATCGCCAGGGCCTTGGTCAACAACCCCAAGCTCATCATCGCCGACGAGCCCACGGGCAACTTAGATCCGGCGCGGAGCCTGGAGATCATGATGCTTCTCCAGAAGATCAACGAGCTGGGCACCACCGTCCTGGTGGTGACCCACGAAAAGGAGCTGGTGGAGAGCTTCTCCAAGCGCGTCATCGCCATCGACGCGGGCAAGATCATCAGCGACGGAATGGACGGGTACTACAGCTATGAGAGGTAACAGGTTCGGCTATTACATACGCGAGGGCGTCAGCAGCATCTTTAACCACGGCTTCATGTCCTTCGCCTCGGTCTGCATCATCGTGGCCTGTCTGCTCATCATGGGCAGCTTTACGCTCCTGGCAATCAACGTGGACAACATCATCGACACCATGGAGAGCCAGAACGAGTTGATGGCTTTTGTGGACGACTCCCTCACCGAGGAGCAGGGCCGGGCCCTGGAGCCGGTCATCGAGGCCCTCCCCAATGTGGACCGGGCCGTGTTCATCACCCGGGAGCGGGCCTGGGAGGATTTCGTGGAGACCTACGAGAATCCCCGCTTCTTTGAGGGGCTGGACGCCTCCGTTACCCGTGACCGGTATGTGGTGTACCTGGAGGACATCTCCCTGATGGAGCAGACGTATGAGGCCCTGTGCAACGACGTGCCTGGCATCGACTGGGTCCGGGCCCATCTGGAGATCAGCCAGGGCTTCGTCCGCATCCGCAACGTGGTGACGCTGGTGTCCATGGGTCTGGTGGCAGTGCTGTTCGTTATCTCCCTCTTCATCATGTCCAACACCATCAAGCTGACCACCGTGGAGCGGCGGGATGAGATCGCCATCATGAAGATGGTGGGTGCCACCAGCACCTTCATCCGCTGGCCCTTCGTGGTGCAGGGGTTGATCTTGGGGCTCATCGGCGCGCTGGTGAGCTTCACGCTGGAGTGGGGCCTCTACCAGCTGCTGGCCCAGCAGCTGATCTCCGGGGCCGGGATCTCCTTCCTGTCGGTGATCCCCTTCTACAGGGTGTCCGTCCCCATCCTCATCGCCTTCGGCGTGGTGGGCCTGGGCGTGGGCGTCATCGGAAGCTCCCTGGCTATCAAGAATTATCTGAAAGTGTGATAAAATTTACAAATAAGATGCAATTTGTTTGCCCGTCCCCGGTATAATGGGGATCGGTAAAGCTCACAGAGGAAACCGCGTGTTTTTTGGAGGCAGTGAAAGTGACTAACAAAGGGCAAAAGCTTTTCATCCGGATCGTCTGCGTCATACTGGCCGTAGTTCTGGCGGGATCGGTGCTTGTGACCATCCTGGCCTCCAGCGCCGGCGCGGTGACCGAGGAGGAGATCAAAAAGCTCCAGGAGGAGCTGAGCGGCATCCGCCAGCAGCAGAAGGAGCTGAAAAGCGAGATCAACTCCATAGAATATGAAAAAAAGCAGATCATCGCCAAAAAGCAGGTTCTCGACCAGCGCATGGAGCTGACGCTGCAGGTCATCGACAACCTGACGGCGCAGATCGGCCAGTATGAGATCTACATAGGCGAGAAGCAGCAGGAGGTGGAGGCCTGCCAGGCGGCGGAGAACGAGCAGTGGGAGCAGTACAAGGTACGCATCCGTGCCATGGAGGAAAACGGCACCGTCTCCTACTACGCCATCATCTTCGGGGCGCGGGACTTCGCGGATATGCTCTCCCGCATCGATATGATCTCCTCCATCATGGACTACGACGAGACTCTCTACCAGAAGCTGGTATCCGCCCGCAAGGCCACCGAGGAGAGCAAGGCCACGCTGGAGAGCGTGAAGGCGGAGATGGAGGGCAAGCGCCAGGAACAGCAGGACGCCGAGGCCGAGCTGGAGGTGGAACAGCAGGAGGCCATCGACCTTCTGAACACCCTGCAGGACAACCTGGAGGAGGCTCAGGCCCTCTACGATCAGGTCAGCGAGGAGGAGGACGCTCTCAAGGACGAGATCACCAAAAAGCAGAAGGAGCTGGAGGCCACCCAGAAGGTCAAGGGCACTGGGAAATTCATCTGGCCCGTGGACTCCAACGTGGTCACCTCCCCCTTCGGCAACCGCAACACCGGCATCGCCGGCGCCTCCACCAACCACAAGGGCGTTGATTTGAAGGCCCCCACCGGCGCCAAGATCTACGCCTCGGACACCGGCACGGTCATCACCTCCGCCCTGTCCAGCTCCTATGGCAACTACGTGGTCATCGACCACGGCAACGGCTACACCACCCTCTACGCCCACATGTCCAAGCGGGCGGTGAAGCAGGGGGACAAGGTCACCAAGGGCCAGGTCATCGGCTACTCCGGCGCCACCGGCATCGCCAACGGCCCCCACTGCCACTTCGAGATCTGGGATCACGGCAACCGCGTGAACCCGCTGAAATTCTTCGACTCCTCCACCTACATCGTGCGGTAAAAGTACATAAACACATCCCCCCGGCCGCGTTCGCGGCCGGGGGGATGTGTTTTAACATCTTTGGGTTTAGTCCAGGGGCTTCATGGTCGGGAAAACAATTGATGGTAAATCGCATTCCTTCACTGTGACCCAAACTCATGTATTTGCTGGTTTCCGCGGTATTCAGGGTTCTTCATATCACTTCAGCGGAAAATCAAAAATGTTGTCAAATTGTTGTCAATGCGGGGCTTTTGTTGTCAGCTTTCATGCTGATAGCCCTTCTAAAAAATGTTCAGATTTGATAGATTACTAAATGATTCCTGCTTTTTTGCTTCTGTGGCTTCCGCATAGATGTCCATCGTCGTCTCGATGTTCCGGTGTCCCATTACGGACTGGATCACTTTGAGATTAGACTCATTTTCACAGAGTCGTGTACAGAAAGTGTGTCTCAAATGGTGGCAGGAGTACGGGCTTCCTCCGTTCCTTTATCGCCTTGCTGGATTCATCGGAATTGTAGCTTTGAATGATCCGCTTGATGGCCCGGTTAACGGTTTGGGGATTCGGAACGGAACCGGAGCGGTTCGTGAAGACAAATCCATTCATTCCATCGATCTCCGATGTATTGAAGCCCGATTCTGCCTGTTCGTCACGCTCTAATTGGAAAGCATCAAAGACGACATCAAGCATTGGAATCGTCCGAATTCCTGCCTCTGTTTTTGGCTTTGATATATGCTTGACGGACGTTCTGGAATCGCCAACAGGATAATACACTACGCTGTGATTGATGCTTATAGTCCGATTTTCAAAATCGAGGTCTTCCCAGCGAAGGCCAAGAGCTTCTCCGATTCGGCATCCAGTACCCAGCAAGACAGTGAACAACGGCCACCAGTGATAATATACGGGGTGATTTGCGATGTAGTCCATGAAAGCCCGTTGTTCCTGAAGAGTCAGCGCATGTCTACTGCCACGCGCCTCATCGACCATTTTGCCGATTTCTTTCATCACGCCGTCTGACGGGTTTATGCGAATGATCTCATCACGTACAACAAGCTGGAAAGTCGGGTGCAACAAGGTGTGAACGGAATCCAGGGTACCCAATGACAGTTGCGAGTCGTTTACGAGGTAACAATAGAACTGGAGAACATCTGAATACTTGACTGACGCGATCTTCTTTCCGAAGGTACGCCTGACGAAGCGATCATAGATGTAATTGTAATTGCTCCTTGTGGTAGCTCTCAGGTCATGCTTAAAAGACATATACCGATCAAAGGTGCTGTTGACTGTTGCTGTTCCAGCCGTATACAGATCAAGTCCGTCCAACTGGTCTTTCAGCAATTGCATTTCCTTTTCACGTAGTTGTGTCAGGTCTTGCGCGTAGATGAACTTCCTTCGCCCCAGCGGGTCGATATAGGTGTACATATAGCGCCTGTCTGATGCTCTTTGCACCTCCCCTTTCTTAAGTGCCCTTCCGCGGTCGTCTTTGCGAGAATTTGCCATGATTTGACCTCCTTCAAAATGTGAAGAAAGGACTCATAGCACTTAGTTCTGCTTGAAGAAAAACTCCTTCAAACTTTGCTGGATAACTTCCGTCATTGTTATCTCGTGGCTGGCGGCATATTCGGACAATTTATAATGGAGTTCATCCGACAGACGTACTGTAACTGACTTTGCTTTAGTATGTTCCGCCTTGGGTCTACCCGTTTTCATTGTCGTAGCCACCTTCCACATAAGATTATTATATTTCCTGTAAGACAAAAAGTCAACAGCAACGTGCAACAAGTCCATAAAAATTCAAATTGAGGTGATATAATCAATATTCTAAGCCACTTTGAACTCTGACTAAGCATTATCAGCATGAACCGTAGCGGCAAATTAAAAGTACGCTCAGAATTCCCGGAATGACTCCAGAAATCTTTCAAATATTTCGCAGTTAACAAGCGCGATACCGTCTACCTTGTAAACTGCTTTGGCCTCTTTTGCCAATGCTTGAAACTTGGTCAGTCCAAGACTGTATTTCTCGGCACCTTCCTTATATCTGACAAACTTCTTAGAGTAGCTTCTCATGGCTTCTACATCTTGCCTTCCAGCACTCATTTCTAAAGTCTCCTTGCATAATAATTTCATTATTTATATTTGGATTACTTCATAAATATCTTCAAATCCAAAAGCCGTATTATCAGGCGGCGGGGCCGTCCTACTGCTCACCCCCGGTGTGGGAGTATGCAAGCTGTCTGTGGCTGGCAGACGGCGCGGTACTGACGGATGGTGACGGCGGAGCATTAACTGCCCAGTCCGATCTCACGGTACCCCCCTTTGACCCTGCGGTACGGGCTTTGCGCGTTGCCCCATCACGCTTTGGGCGCGGCCAAGCGCCGGAAAACAGCTCAGGGTATCGCTCGTGTCTTTGATGCTATCGTTTTGACAGACGGGAGCGTTCCGTCCGCAGGCAGTCATCGCGTCTGAGCTGTGCCGTGATGCGGCGATCACTTGCATACTGATATGAGCGGTAAATGCTCCCGCTGTTTGTCAAGGTGCATCATTAAAGGCTAAGGGGAAAATTTTAAGAGGATGCTGTCAATCGTTTCGAGATCCTCGCCGGAAAGCTGCTCTCTCAGTTTTTTAAGCAACGATGTTTGCTTAAGGTGAGATGTTCTATTCGGGGTTGTCTGTAACCTGGTCGATACCATTTTGCCACTCTGACGCCCCCATACCGCCCACTGACAGTTTCTATGGGGTAGGAGCAAGTGAGGGTCATCACGTCCCGCCGGATGGTCATCTTGGAGACGTTGAACTCACGCGCCAGATTCTCATATGTATCCTGTCGCCGCAGGCAAAGTACCTCCAAAAGACGTTGCCGACGCTCGGATGGCCCCACATTCTCACCGCCTCTCCACTCTGGACATCACACATGATAGGCGGTAATGTGTTCCGGCGATGAACACTTTAAAACAGAAATATCATCTTTTTTGCATAAGATGGTCTGATCTCCGAACAACTCAGCGACATTCGTCGAGGAGAAAAATAAAAACGGGATAACAGACTGAGTTTCAAAATGTCTGTCGTCCCGTCCAAAATAATGTGTATGTGCACTAATAGCGCACTTTTTTACGCTAAATAATGCGCTTTTACAGAGCTGAATATTCCTGTTGGTGTTATACCTTTTTTTGGCGATTTTACCTGATAGAGAATAAGCACGATAATGTAGCGACCATCCATTGCGCTCCTTTCTGGGGCACCCACGGAGGAGTGTCCTCTCATTAACTTAATTTGGCTGGATCGCAAAATACGCATTATAACCGTGTGTTATAGCGCTCTATTGATGTATTTATAAACCGGCCATCCCACGGTAAAATTAATATGTGGTGATGAAAATGCCAAAAGGGAAAAATGCCCCATCCAGCGATCTGCAAGAGTTGGGGAGACGCATCAAAGCGGAAAGAAAAAATTGCGGTCTTACGCAGCAGGAGTTTGCCAATCAGACCGGGGTTGGCTTTCGGCATATTCAGAATATTGCAAAGGGATTTATCAATCCGTCGTATGAGGTGTTGCTTCCGATAGTTCGCAGATTGGGCATGTCCGGTGACATCCTGTTCAATCCGCATATGGCAAAGGCGGAAGAAGAATCCAGGCATTTTCTCAATAAATTAGCCGTTTGCACAGACGAAGAGCGAAAATTTATTCTCAACACTTTAGATTTTATAGTAGAGGAGTTTTTGAAAAACCGCTAAAATATAGTCTTAAGCTTATCTACTGCCTAAGTTTTTTGACAAACTTATTGTTTAGAAAGGGAGCAACTTGGTAATGCTGAGGCTCCCTTTCTTTTTTTCACCGCAACTTAGTTTAATGCCTTTACACGTCTCACACGCCGGAGTAGGCGGCAAAGCCCGCGTCGATGGGCAACACCACGCCGGTGATGGCGCTGGCGGCTTTATCGTCACACAGGAAGAACACGCCGCCCAAAAGCTCCTCGGCGTCCACGAAGCGCCCCATGGGGGTGCCGTTCAGGATTTTTTCGCTCCTCGCTGTGGGGGTACCGTCCGGGTTGAAGAGCAGGGCGCGGTTCTGGTTGCTGACCAGGAAGCCCGGAGCTATGGCGTTGCAACGGATGCCGGACTTGGCGAAGTGCGTCGCCAGCCACTGGGTAAAGTTGCTGATGGCGGCCTTGGCACCGCTGTAAGCCGGAATCTTGGTCAGCGGTATGTAGGCGTTCATGGAGCTGACGTTCAAAATGACACCACTCCCCCGCCCCACCATGTCCTTGGCGAAAATCTGCGTGGGCAATAAAGTGCCTTGGAAGTTGAGCTTGAACACAAAATCCACGCCGGAGGGATCCAGGTCGAAGAAGGTCTTCTGCCCCTCCTTGGCCTCGTGATGGTACTCGTTATCCGTTGTGGCACGGGGGTTATTGCCGCCGGCACCGTTTATGAGGATGTCCACGGGGCCGAGATCGGCCAAGATGGCCTCATGGGCGGTCTTGATGGATTCGGGCTCCAGGACGTTGCACTTGTAGCCGTTGAGGACAAAGCCCTCGGCCCGAACCTCGTCGGAGAGCTTCTTCACGGCCTCCTCGTTTAAATCGAGAGCCGCGACCTTGGCCCCCGCTTGGGCGAAGGCGCGGGCCATAACGGAGCAGAGCACCCCGCCGGCACCGGTGACGACCACGGTCTTGCCGGTAAAATCTACTTTGAGGGGAAGATCAAGCATTCTAATCATCCTTTCCATTATTCAATCGTACCGCCGTTGGCCTCGATGAGTCCGTTCAAGTACGCGGAGCCAAGAGCCCGGTCAAAGAGGCCGTAGCCCGGTTTGCCCGTCTCACCCCAGATCATGCGCCCGTGGTCGGGGCGGAACCAGCCGTCAAAGCCGGTGTCCACCAATGCCTTCACAATGGCGTTCATGTCCAAGGAGCCGTTTTTCGTGAGGTGCCCGGATTCCTCGAAAGAGGTGTCGGGGAGGATTTTCACGTTGCGAAGGTGGATAAATCCGATGCGGCGCATGGCGGAGTATTTGCGCACGAGCTTGGGAATGTCGTTCTTCGGGGAGCATCCCAGGGAGCCGGTGCAGAGGCACATCGTATTGGACGGGCTGTCCACGATGGAGAGGTAACGGTCAATGTTCGCCTCATTTGTGACCACGCGGGGCAGTCCGAAGATGGGGTACGGGGGGTCGTCCGGGTGGAGGGCCATGACTACGCCGACCTCCTCCGCCACGGGAATAACGCGCTTGAGGAAGTACTCGATATTTGCCCAAAGTCCCTCCTCGCCAAGCTCGCCGTAAGCCCGAATAAGATCCCTCACCTCGTCCTGCGTGTAGCTGGAGTCCCAGCCGGGAAGGTGGATGTCGTCTTTGAGGGGGTCGAGGCCCTTCATCTGGTCCCAGTACATGACGAGACTGGTGGAGCCGTCCACGCCCTCTTTGTCAAGCTGCGTCCGCGTCCAGTCGAACACGGGCATAAAGTTGTAGGTGACGCATTTGACGCCGTACTTGGCGCATCTTCTTATGTTCTCGCAGTAATTTTCAATGTGCCGGTCACGTTCCGGGCGGCCCAGCTTGATCTCCTCCGTCACGGGGATGGACTCCACCACGTCGAAGATGAGGCCATGCTCTTTGCACTCGTCGGCCAGGTGCTTGATAGATTCCTCCGGCCAGACCTCGCCGGGTTTTACGTCATAGACGGCGCTGACGATGGAGCGCATACCGGGTATCTGCCGTATTTCGTCTAAGGTTACGGGGTCACTGTCGCCGTACCAGCGAAAGGAGCTTTTCATGAAATCCCCTCCTCAAATTTCAGCCGCCAGGTCGATGTTCTCGCCGGTCAGCCCGATATGCGCGCCGGATTTGGCCTCGTCGGACTCCGGGTGGGCCAGGAGCCACTTGTTGCGGGCGGTCATGTACGTGTCCTCGGCGTTTTTGGGAGTGATGGCGGGCGCGGGGAAATTGCTGCCGCGCGGCAGGACGATGGCGACCCGGAAGGGTTCGCCGGGGGTTATACTGCACGGGGCGTAGTGGAGGGTGGTGGCATAGACCTCCACCGGGACGGCGGCGGGGGCGCGGAACGCCTTGACCTTGGCCGTGTCCAGCACGCCGTTTTCCACCTCGTCGAGGCGGGCCACCAGGAGGACGTACTCCCCCTCGCCGATGTTCAGCTCGCTGTCCCGGTGGTACTCCAGGCAGTTGAGCTTGGAATTTCGGCCCCAGCACATACCAATCTCCACGGGCATCCCGCCGTAGAAGTTGTTTTGGAACTCCCCGTAATTGCATGTGGCCTCCAGGGCGGGTATGCTGGGCTCGTAAGCCGTACCGCTCTCGGGGAGGGGGATGGTCTTGACGGCGTTCATGAGGCAGGTGGTGTCGTAGCCCTCCAGCACCCGGCCGTAGGGCTTAAATTCGGGGTCGTAAACGGAGTAAATCTTCATCTTTTTCGCACCTCACATCAATTTTGGGAACAGGGACTTCATGGCAGGGTAAATCTCTTTGAATTGCTGATACCGCTCGTCGTAGAGGGCTGTTAACTCCGGGTCAGGTTCCGTAGTGGAGGCCACGGTCACCAGGGCGTCACAGGCGGCCTGGACGGAGGGATAGCGCCCGTCCGCCACCATGGCCAGGATCGCTCCGCCGTAGCCGGGGCCCTGCTCCGTGGTCACCATGTCCAGCGGGATTCCCAAAACGTTTGCCAGGATTTTGCGCCAGAGGGGCGACTTGGCCCCGCCGCCGCAGATGTTGGAGCGGGGGATTTCGATGCCCAGAGATTTCGCCACCTCAAAGCTGTCCCGGATGGCGAAGGCCACGCCCTCCAAAACGGCTTGGGTCATGTCCGCGTGGGCGGTGTCCATGGTCAGGCCCGTAAACGTCCCGCGGGCACTTGTGTCGTTGATGGGACTGCGCTCGCCCATGAGGTAGGGCAGGAAGTAGACATGGTTGCGGCCCAGCTTGTCAGGGCTGATCTTTGCCTGCTCGGCGGAATAGTCCGTGTCATTTGAAATTTCGTCCATCCACCACTTGTTGCAGGAGGCGGCGGAGAGCATACAGCCCATCAGGTGGTATCCCCCGTCCGCGTGGGCGAAGAAGTGCAGGGCGTTGTGGGGATCCACGCCGAACTTGTCCGAGGAGATGAACACGGTTCCGGAGGTTCCCAAGCTGATGTTGCACCCGCCGGTCCCCACGGTGCCGGTTCCCACCGCCGCGGCGGCGTTGTCCCCTGCTCCGGCGCAGACAAGGACGGTTTCGGGCAGGCCGAAAGCGGCGGCCACATCAGGTTTCAAATTTCCCACGGCCTGCCAGCTTTCAAAGAGCTTGGGCAGTTGGGCCTCCGTGATGCCGCAGATATCCAGCATTTCTTTCGACCAGCATTTATGCTGAACGTCCAACAGGAGCATACCCGAAGCGTCGGAGTAGTCCGTGGCGTGGACGCCGGTCATCTTGTAGACCAGATAATCCTTGGGGAGCATGATTTTGGAAATGCGTGCGAAGTTTTCGGGCTCGTTTTCCCGCATCCAGAGAAGCTTGGGCGCGGTGAACCCGGCGAAGGCGATGTTGGCGGTGTATTGGCTCAGCCTGTCGCGCCCAATGACCTCGTTGAGGTAGTCCGTCTCCTTGGCGGTGCGCCCGTCGTTCCAGAGGATGGCGGGGCGGATAACCGAATCGTCCTTATCCAGGGCCACCAGGCCGTGCATCTGGCCGCCCAAACCGATGCCGCGCACCTCTTTGGCGTCCACGCCGGAGACAAGCTCCGGCACCCCCGCCAGCACGGCGTTCCACCAGTCCGCCGGCTCCTGCTCGCTCCAACCGGGGCGCGGGAAGCTGATAGGATACTCCTTTGTCATCTCTCTGACAACTGATCCACCCTCGTCCACCAGCAGAAGCTTCACCGCCGAGGTGCCCAGGTCGATGCCGATGTAGAACATTTAAACTCGCCTCACGATCATTTTTGTATTGTCGTCCGCAAAACCGCGGATCGTCATATTCTCCGGCACGGTCAACACGCAAATCTGCCCATCCCCCTCGTGCCGGTAGTCAAACTTCACAACGCCCGCCGGGGTGACCACCTGACCGCGCAGATCGGGCAGATAGGAGAGATCAGGCCTCACCGTCACGGAGCCGTCCGCGTAATTGATCCCGGCTATCGTGCGGACCAGCTCGTAGAGGGGCAGGGCACTCCAGGCGTGGCACTCTGAGCGGCTGTCCTCCGGCGTCTCGGGGCAGGTGGTGCTCCCCTCTCCCGGCAGCGCCGCCCAACGGGCAATATCCGGCTTTGTGAGGTCATAAAGCCCCGCCGCCTCCAGCGCCCGGAACCACTCGAAGGAGGTAGAGAAGGAGACGCGGAGTACATCCTTATCCTCCATGGCGTGGCGCAGGACCGTCCGTGCCCGCTCCCCGGTGGCAAGCCCGTCAAGGACGGCCCAGCTTTGCGCGTGCTGGGTGAACTCCGCATAGTCCGGGCCCTCCCGGTACATCTCTCGCTTTTCATCCCAGCAGAGAGTCTGGACGCGCTCCATAATCGCGGCCTTCCGTGCCCGGTACTCCGCCGCCAGGGCGGGCCGCCCGCCGGCCTCCCAGAGTACAGCCGCCCGCTCCAAGGCGTGGGCGTACATGAGGTTGATGATGGTGGAGGGGCCTGCGGTCAACGCTCCGGGGACGCCGCCGTATTCGGCCCATTTGGGGTGCCAGTCCACAAATTCCCAGTAACCCAGCCGCCCAACCAGTCCCTCTGGGCCGATTTTGCTGTCATAATAGGCTAAAATCCTGTCCAAATCCGGCAGATACCGGCGGAAGGGAACGATGTCCCCGCTCCGCCGCCATGTCTCCTCCAGCATAAAGATATAGTGGAGGGAGAAGGTGGAGATAATCTGCTGATAGGAGCCGGGGTAGCGCCCGTGAACAAGCCCGTCGGGGCTGATGGAGCAGTGAAAGTCCTCCAGTGCCTTCATGGTAAGGCGCTCGTCCCGGCTTACGCAGGCGCAGAACAGCGCCTGGAGACGGGTGTCCATGGGGAACTGGTTCTGCTCGTAGTAGGGGCAGTCCATGTACGTCTCGTTCATGCACCGCCGGAGGGTTCGCACGCACAGTTCCCAGACCTCATGTACCCAGGGCTCGGAGGACTCAACGAAGCTCTCCACCGCAAGCGGGTAGCCCGTCTCCCGATAGGAGGCGGAGAGGAGCTTCACGGCCGCTTCATCCATTTCTATGGCAATAAATCTGAACGTCCGGTACCAGAAGGGCTCGAAGGTCACCTCATCGCCGTTTAAGATAAGTATGTCGGTGATACCGTCGTAATCTCCGTGCTCCGCGTCGTCCTTGCGGATACCATCGCCTGTGAACTTCTCCAGATAGACAACCCTCACCCGGCTTCCGGGGGCGCCGTGAAAGTGGAAAACGGGGTAACCGCTGGTCTCCTCCCCGGCGTCCAGGATGAGCGCGCCGTTTTTGGCGCGACGGGCTATCAAAAACTCCCGGGGCGTCTCATAGAGAAGCGGGATGGGGCGCTCCCGCATGGGAAAGCGGCGCAGAAGACCCACTCTTTCCATAAATCCGTCCGTCCCAACCGGCTCCAGCGGCTCAGGTTTACCCCAGGAGGACGCGTCAAAGTCCGGCTCCCGCCAGCGGTACGGATATTTCCCGAAATCCGCCGTCTCCATCACCGCGCCGAGACAGCTGGTGACCTCATTGGAGGTGAGGTAACGGCTGCCATCCAGAAAAACCCGCCAGTCCGCCTCGCCGGTGGTCACGTCCGCCAGGATCGCGCCGTTTTCCCCATGGATCTGCCCCTCCACCGCCAGCCTGTGGCCGCCGCCGGGGGTGAGAACGGACTGGATGCCCGCCCGATCGTCCTGCTGGTGGACGCTGGCGTAGTGGTCCATGTAGAGAACCTGTGCGGCTAAAATGTTTTTTCCGACTTTCAGGTGTTCCGTTACGTCCACCGTCTCATAATAGCACCTGTGCAGATCCCCCTTGCAGGGGCCGGAGGAGACGGACACGCCGTTGACCCACAGCCGGTAGCGGGAGTTTGCGCAGATTTGGAGCGTCAGAACTCCGCTCTCCATAAGGTCAAGCTCCAGGCGAAAATACGCAAACCGCCCGGTCATATCCCCGTGGAGGATATGGCAGCGCTCCGCCTCGCTCCGGGGCAGGCCCACCCACATGGCCTTATTCCACATCTTATTTTACCTCCGCCGAAAAGGGTTTTGCGGGAAGACCCGCCGCGTTATACAAATTTACCTCGTAATACCCGCTCTGGGCCAGCTCCACCTGCCGGGGCTTTGCGGGCTGGGGAATCACGAGGGTATTTTCCTTTGTAACTCCCGACACGGGTATGCCATCTACCGTAAGGGCGTTGACCCGCTCCCCCCGGACATGAAGGCCGTCTCCATAGGAAAACGAGAGGATTAAATTTCCGTCCGCCCACCGGGCTTCCGCAAGCTCCGGGGCGTCGCAAGGAATGTTTTGTCCGTAGACGTGGCCCAGGGCCAAAAGCGCCAGCCGCTCTCCGATGGGGCGCTTGTGCTTGGGATGAATGTCCCACTCCATGCCGGCGTCCGAGGAGGAGGCCAACCACACGCCGGGGACGCGTCGGGCTATGCGCTCCTGTCTGTCCCGGACGACAGGGTACTTATCCCCGTTGCAGTCCAGCCACGCCCCGAAGGGGGCCAGCTGCGTCATCAGGAAGGGCAGTTCGTCGTGCCACAGGCTCCGCCAATTGCTTATAAGGTTTTCCAGTACCGTGTCGTAAATCTCCGGGTGGGCGTCGTCGCTCTCCCCCTGATACCAAAGGACACCCCGGCACGTATACGGGGCCACGTTTTTCAGCATTGTCTCATATACTCCGCAGGGCCGCCAGGGGTGGCAGGGGCCGATGAGGTCATAATAGGGCGGCTTTTCCATGGCGGCCATCATCTCAAGGGCCTTTAGCTGAAATTCCCTGGTCAGTCCCGGCCAAAGCACCGTCGTGTTCCCGGAGAGAGGGTGGTTGCCGATGTTTGTGGGAATGGCAAGGTACGCCTTTTTATATTCCGCCGGATCCACGCCCCGGTTGTCCCGCTCGTAGTCCCGGAGCCATACATCGCCAGGGGTGCCCTCCAGATACTCCCGGTCCATCCAGCAGCTGGCACGGGTGCCGCCCCAGTTACAGCCCACGATCCCCACAGGAACGCCCGCCTCCCCGTGGAGTTTTTTGGCAAACCATGCCCCCACCGCCGACCACCAGGGCAGATCCTCACGGCGGCAGCGCCTCCAGAAGCCGAACTCGGAGAAGTCGTAGTCCTGAAGCTCCCCCTCATAGCACACCTCCGGGTAGTCGAAAAACCGCAGTTCCGGCTCGTCCCAAGCGTAGGCCGTCTCCCGCTCGGCGTCAAAGTTCATGAAGTACTCCATGTTGGACTGGCCGCCGGCTATCCAGACCTCACCGATCAGAACGTCGCGGAAAGTCACGGACTTCCCGCCGGAGGTGACAGTCAGCGTAAGATCCCGCCCCTCCTCCATGGACGGGAGGAAAAGGCGGAATGTGCCGTCCTCCCCCGCCGCGGTTTTGGCTGTAGCAACAGCTTGACCCTCATATCCCAGCTCCGCCGTCACGTCCTCGCCGGGGGTCGCCTTGCCCCATATTTCGATGGGCTTTTGGCGTTGGAGAACCATCCTGTCTCCGAAAATCATGGGCAATTCTAACATTTTACTTCTCCCCCACCCTGATTTTGATTTGCGCCGTGCCGAGATCTTCGGCGCTTACCGTCAGGACAGCCTCCCCAGCCTCCCGGCAGGCGCGGAGGACGGCCAGGGCCGCACCCTTATAAAGGGTGATCTCGCCCTTTGTGTAATTTTCCTCGGTGCAGGGCCGGCCGGTGCCGAAGGCTAAGAGGGCCGCCGCACCCGTGACTGATGCCGTCGCCTTGACCTCCACATAGGGGACGGGATCGCCCTTTTCGTCGGCGGCCTCCACCCGCACATAGCACAGGCTCTCTCCGTCGGCGGAAAGCTCTGTTCTCTCCGGCTTCAATACAAGTCTCGCGGGCGCTCCCGCGGTGGTGAGCTTGTCGCGGCTGACCTCGACCTCGTTTTTATAACTCACGGCCTCAAGAATCCCGGGTTCATAGGTCAGCTCAAATGTGACGATAAGATTCTCCACCGGCCTTTTTCCCAGGCTCTCGCCGTTTAAGAAAAGCTCCACTTCGTCGCCGGCGGAGTAGACGTCTACGCTGACATCGCTCCCCGGCTCTACAGGCCAGGTCCAGCTGTGGGCGCAGTCTGGCCAGGCGTACCGCCCCAAAAGCTCCGTAAGGCCGGGATATCCGGGGTCACGCACGGCGATGTACGTCTCATCACTCCCCCAGACAATCTTTTTATAGTGCAGCTGGGGCTTATCAAAGCCGCAGAGGTCAAAGTCGCCGCACCCGGCGAGCCGCCAGGGGTACACGCCGTAATTGATGGCACGGGCAGCTGTCTTGGCCTCCTCCGGCCTTACATGGAGCACGTTGCCGATGCCGGCCTCACCAATGTAGTCCATGCTCGTCCACTCGAAGTCCCCGATGAGGAAGGGGTATTTTTCCACGTCTGTCCAGTATTTCAGGATTTCCCGGGGCTTGGACTCCGTGGCGCAGATGACGCGGTTGGGGAAAAGCCTGCCCGTCTCCTCGTAGTGGTAGTCGAGATAGTTGTATCCCACAATGTCCCAGGGGGCACAGAAGGGTTCCGTAAGGCGGGGCCAGATCTCCCGGCCATAGCGGCTGTCCAGGTTGGCCATGGCGATGCCGTTTTTGGTATCCTCCATTAGGGAGGCCCAGAATTTCTCATTGTCCGCGTCCGTAAGACCCGTCCAGAAGGAGCAGAGGGCGCCGGCTACCGGGCGGGTGGAATCCAATTCCCGAACTCTGGCGGCCAGCCTTGCGCTGGTGACGTATCCCCCATTGAGCTCCCCCTGCTCGGGGAGCTCGTTGCCCACGGACCAAATCGCCACGCAGGGGTGGTTGCGGTCCCGCTTTACCATTTCCGTGAGCTCCCGCTCCCCCTCCGAGGCGAAGAACTGGCTGAAGTCGTAGGTCCTCATTTCCATGTTCCAGGTATCAAACGCCTCATCAATAATCAGCATTCCCAGACGGTCGCAGGCCTCCAGCATCTCGGAGGATACCGGGTTGTGAGCAAAGCGCAGGGCGTTAAAGCCGTTGTCCCGGTGGAGCTTTACCTTTCGGTACTCGCTGTCATAGAAGGACGCCGCGCCTAAAATCCCGTTGTCCGCGTGGACGCACCCGCCCCGGAGCTTCAGGGGCCGCCCGTTGAGCCGCAGGCCGTTTTTGGCATCCACAGTGATCTCCCGGATGCCAAAGAGGGTGTCCGCCGTGTCGGTGGCCGTCTCGCTGTCCAGGAGGCTCGCCGTGATTTTGTAGAGGTTCGGGCTGTCCACATCCCACCTTTTCGCGTTTTCCACGCAAAGGGTGGTGCGGGCTTTGGCGGTCTCCCCCGCCGGGACGAAAACGCAGCTCCTGCCCTCCGCCGGCGCGCCGTCAAAATTCTCCGGGGACATTTTCAGCTCCACCCAGCGGATGGCGTCCTCCCCGGTGTGGTTCTCCACCGTGGTTTCCACGGTGACGAAGGCATCTCCGTTCACAATGTGGCTTAAATGGGCGTATATGGGCTCTACGGCCAGGTGTACCTGCGGCCCCGTCAACAGCTGTACGTGGCGGTAGATACCTCCGCCGGGATACCAGCGGGCGTTGGCGCCAAAGTCGGTGCCGCAGGTGACGGTGAGGCGGTTCTTGCCTCCGAAGTTGATATACTTTGTTATGTCAACCGTAAAGGGCGTGTAGGTGTAGTGGTGCCGCCCCGCAACGTGACCGTTGAGAACCACCTTGGTAAGACCCGCGCAGCCGTCGAATCGGACCATAACGCGCTGTCCCCGAAGGCTCTCCGACAGATCAAGATTTCTTGTGTAGGACATGACCACACCCTTGTAGCACCCGCCGTTGGGGCCGTTGGGGGCGTCGGGCGAGACATCAGTCTCGATCATGTAGTCGTGGGGAAGGTTGACCTTTCGCGTCTCCTGACGAAAACCCGGAATATTGGAGGGCTCCCCCGCCTGCAAGATCCAATCCCGGCAAATGTCGGTTCTTTTCATCCCTCGTACCCCTTTGCAAAGCTTCCAAGATAGAAAAGGCTGGGCTTTGGTGCGCGGGTCTGTCCGTTTTTCCGATCCACAGCTACGAGCCCGAACTGCATGGCATAGCCCTTCTGCCACTCAAAGTTGTCAAGAAGCGACCAATAGAGGTATCCCTTCACCGGCAAGCCGTCCTCCACGCATTTTTCCACGCCCGCCAGGGCACGGCGAATGAACTCCACCCGCCGGGTGTCGTCAGAGGCGGCGATGCCGTTCTCCGTGACCAGAAGCTCGCCCGGGAAGGATTCACGAACCTTCCGCAGGACGTTTCCGATGCCCTCCGGGTAAAACTCGTAATCCATCTGGGTAAGCTCCGCCCCCTCCGGCGCGGGGAGACTCCCCGTGGCATCAAAGAGGGTGCGGGTGTAGTTCTGTACGCCCAGGAAATCGTCACCCTTTATGTAGGGCAGATAGTGAAGAAATTCCTCGTCCCACTCCCTCATTGCGTTCTCCTCCCCGCCGGGGAGGGCCTGGAGATCGTGGAGGGACAGGGTCAGGCCCACCTTAATGTGGGGATAGAGGGCGCGGATTTCGGTCTTTGCGGCCTGGTGGGCGCGCATGATCAGGATATCCCCCTCCGGCGTGCGGCTTCCGGTGAAGACCTGGGGTGAGGCGGTGCCGAAGGCGGCGATGTTCTCAGCGGCCAGCTTCTCCCGGTTCTCCATCATCTTTTTGAAGTTCAGGCCCATCTGTACCTGGCTCTCGCTGGAAGATCCGGACTTGGCGGCTGACATCATCTGCTGCATAATGTGCTTTGCGACCTGGGCCACCTGGAGACCCATGTTGGCCTCGTTGATGGTACAGATGTAGTTTATCTCGCTCCCCAGCCGCTCCACCACATAGGCGACGTACCGGGCAAAGTCCGCCGGAGTGGTCTCCGCCTCCCAGCCGCCCTTGCGGATAAGCCACACGGGGCTGGAGAAGTGGTGCATGGTGACGACGGGCTCGATGTTGTGCTCCCGGCAGCAGGCGATGACGCGGCGGTAGTGGTCGATCTCCCGCTCATCAAATTTGCCCTCCTCCGGCTCGATCCGCGCCCACTCAATGGAGAACCGGTAGGCGTTGAGGCCGGCCCGGGCCATCAGAGCAATATCCTCCTCAAACCGGTTGTAATGGTCGCAGGCGTCCAGGCTTGGTTCCGCGAAGGAGGAATACTTCATCTGCTCCTGGGCCCAGTAGTCAGAGTGAATGTTGTTCCCCTCCACCTGATGGGCGGCGGTGGCGGCTCCGATGAGAAAATCTTTGGGAAAAGGCATAAAAACACCTCCATAAATCTACTTGGCTCAATTATACAGAATGTGGCCCGCGCTGACAATGCGTTTTGTACGACTTGTCGGATTCCTGATAGTTTTCGTCGGATTTCTTGTTGTGTTTTCACTGAAAACATGGCAAAATGGAGGCATCAATATCGTGGGAGGTCAGGCATGAGAAGCATTATTGATTTTACCGGCAGTTGGCTCTTTTCAAAGCCGGGTGAGCCTCAGAAAAGCGTAAATTTGCCCCACACCTGGAACGCAGTAGACGGGCAGGACGGCGGCAACGATTACTGGCGGGGAACGGCGGTTTATGAGAAATCCTTCCCCCGCCCTGCTCTGGAGCCGGGGGGGCGGGCAGTGCTGGAGTTTCTGGGCGCGGCGATGACGGCGGACGTGACGCTCAACGGGGTGCATCTCGCCCACCATGAGGGCGGCTACAGCACCTTCCGGGTGGACATCACCGACGCGCTAAAGGACGAGAACACGCTGTCCGTGGCGGTGGACAACTCCGAAAATGACCGTGTCTACCCCCAAAAGGCCGATTTCACCTTTTACGGCGGCCTCTACCGGGGCGTGAATTTGATAACCGTCCCGGCGGAGCACTTCGCGCTTGTGAAGGACGGGACGCCGGGGATATTCGTGACACCGGAGCTGTCCGACGATTTGAAAACCGCCGTCGTGAAGGTGGAGACACAGCACAACGGGGGTAAAGTTGACATAACTTTAAACGGCGTGACTAAAACCGTGAAATCCCACGCGGAATTTACGCTGGAGAACCCCCATCTATGGAACGGCGTCGGCGATCCGTACCTCTACACCGTCACGGCGAGACTTCCCGGCGGCGACGAGGTTTCCGCCCGCTTCGGTATCCGTAAGATCGGCTTTGACCCCGATCGCGGCTTTATCCTCAACAACCGTCCCTACCCCCTGCGGGGCGTCTCCCGCCACCAGGACCGGGAGGGGCTTGGGAACGCGCTGACCATGAAAGAGCACCGGGAGGACATGGAGCTGATTCGTGAGATCGGCGCGAATACGATCCGACTCGCCCACTACCAGCATGCCCAGGAGTTTTACGATCTCTGCGACGAATACGGCATGTGCGTCTGGGCGGAGATCCCGTACATAACGCAGCACATGGATAATGGTCGGAAAAACACGCTCTCCCAGATGAGGGAGCTCATCACCCAGTGCTACAACCACCCCTCCATCGTCTGTTGGGGCCTCTCCAACGAGATCGCCGTCCACGGCATGAGCGAGGATTTGATGGAGAACCACCGGCTTTTAAATGACCTCTGCCACAAGCTGGACAGCACCCGGCCCACCACCATGGCCCACGCTTTCATGCTGGACAAGGACAGCCCCTTAATTGACATTGCCGATATTGGCAGCTGGAACCTCTATTTCGGTTGGTATTTGGGGGAGCTTTCCCAAAACGACAGCTTTCTCGACGAGTACCACGCCGTCCATCCGGACCGGGTCATCGGCTTTTCCGAGTACGGCGCGGACGCCAACCCCCGGTTCCAGTCGCCGCGCCCTGAGTCCGGCGACTACACGGAATCTTACCAGTGCGTATACCACGAGCATCTTTTAAGGTGCATCGAGGCTCGCCCATGGCTGTGGGCCACACACGTTTGGAATATGTTTGACTTTGCCGCCGACGGGCGGGACGAGGGCGGCAAGAACGGCCAGAACCAGAAGGGCCTTGTGACCTTCGACCGGAAGCTCAAAAAGGACGCCTTCTATCTCTACAAGGCCGCCTGGAATAAGCATGAACCCTTCGTACATATCTGCGGCAGCCGCTATGCGGATCGGGCGGAGTCGGTCACCGAGGTCAAGGTCTACTCCAACCTTTCCCCCGTGACGCTCTTTGTGGACGGGAAGGAGCTTGACACCAAGGACGGCAAAACGGTATTCACCTTCAAAGTTCCCCTCACCGGCGAGCATGTGATCGAGGCAAAAACCGGAGAGTACGCAGACCGGATCACCGTCCGAAAAGTGGCGGAGTTTAACCCGGATTACTCCTTCTCGCGAAAGGGGCCAGTGACAAACTGGTTCGACGAGGCGGACTTCGACTCCTCCTGCTATTCCATCCGGGACACCATGGGGACACTGATGCAAAATCCCCAGGCCGCCGCCATTGTGGGCGAGATCATGGCAAAGGCCCGTGCCAGCCGGGGCGAAGTGGCGCAGTCGGCCAGCCGGAATCCCGCGCTACAGAAAATGATGGCCGGGATGAGCTTCGAGGGAATCCTGAAAAAAGCCGGGGAAAACGTGATCCCGGCGGCTATGGTGCGGGAAATCAACGAAAAACTTCAGAAAATCAGAAAATAAGGGGTTTATGTCATGAAATCAAGCTTCTGCAATCCTCTGGATCTGAATTATCGCTATCAACACGTCAACGAGGGCGCCCCCGCCGGATTCCGGGAGGGGGCGGATCCGACGCTGGTGCTGTTTAAAGGAAAATACTACCTCTTCGTCTCCATGTCCGCCGGGTTCTGGTGGTCGGAGGATCTGATAAACTGGCAGTTTCACGCCGCCCCGGATCTCCTTATCTACGACTACGCGCCGGACGTGAGGCAGATTGGGGACTTCCTCACCTTCTGCGCCAGCCGGAGAAACACAAACTGCCCCATTCTTCGCACCCGCGACCCGCTGACAGAGCCCTTTGAAAAGGTCTCCGATCCCTTCCCCTTCTGGGATCCTAATCTCTTTCAGGATGACGATGGCAAAGTGTATCTCTACTGGGGCTGTACCAACACCGACCCCATATACGGTGTGGAGATGGACCCAGAGACCATGATGCCCATAGGCGAGAGGCAACCCCTTATTTTTGAGGACGCGAATAATCTGGGCTGGGAACGCTTTGGCGAGAACGGGGAGGCAGCCGATCCCAACGAGAGCTTTCTCTACCGGCATTTGAAGGCCTTCTACGACCCGGTAACTGACAGTCTGAATATCCCGCCGGAGATGGCAAAGGCGGCGGGTTACAGCGTCGAGGATCTGATTAAGATGTTCCGCTGCGTGGGCAAGCCCTGCATCGAAGGGGCCTTCATGACGACGATCCATGGCCGGTACTACCTCCAGTACGCCGCCCCGGGAACCGAGTACAACACCTACGCAGACGGGGTTTACGTATCCGACAAGCCTCTTGGTCCCTTCCGGCGGCAGGCGAGCAACCCCTTCTCCTCCGTCCCCGGCGGCTTCATCACCGGCGCAGGACACGGGAGTACCATATTCGACAGGTACGGCAATCTGTGGCACGCCGCCACCATGCGGATAAGCCGAAACCACATCTTTGAACGCCGGGTGGGCCTCTTCCCCGCCGGCATTGACAAAGACGGAGTGCTCTTCTGCAACCAGAATTTTGCCGACTACCCGCTGCACATCCCGGAAGGAAAATTTGACCCCATGGAGATCGCGCCCCGTTGGATGCTCCTCTCCTACCGCAAGCCTGTCACCGCCTCCTCCGGGGAGCGTCCGGAAAAAGCCGTCAATGAGGATATCCGGGACTGGTGGAGCGCCGGGAGCAATGCACCCGGCGAGTGGTTGACGGTTGACCTTGAAAAAGTGAGCGACATCCGGGCCATCCAAGTCAATCTAGCGGACGAGGCCGTGGCGGTTGACTTCCCACCGGAGACTTACGGCGACGAGCGCCACACAAGGCACATAGACCTGGAACCACAGATCTCCCATTATAGGATCCACATAAGCTCTGACGGCGAGACGTGGACATCGCTGGAGATCGTCTCCCGTGAGTGCTCCAACGGCTATTATGAGTACCCGGAGGGCATCGCGGCCCGGTACGTGCGGTTGACCGGCGGGGTGCTCCCCTACGGTCAGCCCCTGCGTGTCTCCGGCCTTCGCGTTTTCGGTATCGGCCACGGGAAAAAGCCGGAGCGGGCACGGGCGAAGGCGGTCCGCACCGGCCCTCTGGATGGCCTCGTCACCTGGGAGCATAGTAACGGCGCACAGGGGTGCAATGTTCGCTATGGCGTCTCGCCGGACAAGCTCTATTTAAGCCGCCTTGTCTATGGCGACGGCCCGGCTCAGCTCACCACGCTGACCAGGGGGCAGAAATATTATGTCCGGGTGGACAGCTTTAACGAAAACGGCATCACACCCGGCGAGCTTATCGAATTGGAGGCGGAATGATGGAAAAGAACTATATGGATCCCACCCTATCCCCCGAGAGGCGGGCGGAACTCTTGCTCCGGGAAATGACCACGGCGGAGAAACTGGCACAGCTCACGGGCGTCATGGCCATCAGGGGCCGCGAGGGGCGCATGGGAGATTTTCTAAAAAACGGCATCGGGCAGATTAGCACTCTTGACTTCCGCAACAGGGAAACCTACGTGGAGGCGGCGGCGTGGCAGAGGCAACTCCAGGAGATCGTAATGAACGCCAGCCGCCTGCATATCCCGGCGGTGTTCCACATGGAGGGCCTCTGCGGGCCGTTGATGCAGGGCGGGGTTTCCTTTCCCTCCGGTATCGGGCGCGGCGCGTCCTTCCACCCGGAGACTGAGGCGGAGATTGGCGCCATTGTCAGCCGCCAGGAGCTGGCCTGCGGCATCACGCAGATTTTAGCCCCCGTCCTGGATGTGGCAAGAGATCCCCGTATGGGCCGGTACTGCGAACCCTACGGTGAGGATCCCACTCTTGTTTCCCGCATGGGTGCGGCCTACACCGCCGGCATTCAGGAAAATGAAGTGGACGGCAGGCGGGCCGACGCCACAGCCAAGCACTTCTGCGCCTTCCACTACTCCCAGGGCGGCATCCACGGCGCCAATGTGGAAGCGGGGGATCCCATGATGCGGGAGGTGTTCGCCAAGCCCTTTGAGGCCGCCATCCGAAAATCCCATCTTCGCGGCATCATGCCCTGCTACTGCTCCATTGACGGGCTTCCCATGCACGCCTCCAAAAAATACCTGACAAAGATGCTCCGGGAGGACATAGGCTTTGACGGCGTGGCTGTCTCCGACTACAGTGGAGTATCCAATACCCATTCTGTCCAGAATGTGGGAGAAACCATGGCCGATGCAGGACTTAGGTGCCTTGCTGCCGGAACAGACGTGGAGCTTCCCATGCCGGAGGCCTACAGCGCCGGACTTTTGGAGAAGTTCGAGTCCGGCGAGGCGGATAGGACGATCCTCGACCGGGCTGTTCTCCGGGTGCTGACAGCCAAGTTCCGTATGGGGCTCTTCGAGCACCCCTTCGCCATGGAGGGCGGGGAGCTTGCCAAACGATACACCAAAACCGAGACAGACAGGGCCGTGACGCTCCGGGCCGCCCGGGAATCCATCGTCCTTCTCAAGAACAACGGCGTACTGCCGCTTAAGAAGGGCGTCAAAAAAATCGCCCTCATCGGACCCCATGCGGTGAACGCCCGTTCCTTCTTCGGCGGGTACACCGATATGAGCATGGTGGAGGCCGTACACGCCGCCGCCAACTCCATGGCCGGCACCGGCGGCGGAGGCTCCACGAAGAATGTAGAGATGCTTCGCGTCCCCGGCACCAGCGTCCAGCTGGACGAGACGGAGACCTTTGAAAAGATTCTCAAATGGCTCAACCCCGATTGCCGGAATCTCTACGAGGAGCTGACCGACAGACTACCGGAGGCTGAGATTCGCCACGCGAAAGGCTACTATATCTTTGGCGCGGACGAGAGCCGGTTTGAGGAGGCCTTGGAGGTCTGCCGTGATGCCGACCTTGTGATCCTCACTCTCGGCGGCAAGAACGGCTCAGGCTCCATCGCCACCATGGGCGAGGGCGTGGACGGCACGGACATCAACCTGCCCGCGGCCCAAGATGCCTTCATTGAAAAGGCCCGCACCCTCGGAAAGCCCATGATAGGCGTCCATCTGGACGGGCGACCCATCTCCAGCGACGTGGCTGACCGGGATCTGGACGCCATTCTGGAGTGCTGGTCCCCCGCCGAGTGCGGCGCGGAAGCCATCGTGGACGTGCTGACGGGTAAGGTCAACCCCTCCGGGAAGCTGCCTGTGTCCGTGGCCTACGGTGCGGGCCAGCTGCCGGTGTGGTACAACCATATGAGTGGCTCCGAGTGGCACCAGGGGCCCAGCATCGGGTTTGCCGACTACGTGGATATGCCCCACACGCCCCGCTACCCCTTCGGCTTCGGGTTAAGCTACACCGCGTTTGAGTACTCCGATCTTGCCGTCAGTATCCCGGATGTCGCCCCTGACGGTGCGGTGGAGATCTCCCTGACCGTCAAAAACACCGGCTCTGTGTCCGGCGCCGAGGTGGTTCAGCTTTACGTCCGGGACCGGTACGCCTCCATGGTCAGACCTGTTCAGGAGCTGGCGGGCTTCACCAGGGTCAATCTGGATCCCGGCGAGGAACAGCGCGTCACCTTCTCCCTCTCCCCCAGGCAGCTGGCGTTCCTGGACGAGGATGGCCGCTGGCTTGTGGAAAAGGGAGACATCGACGTGATGGTGGGCAGCTCCAGTCAGGACATTCGGCTCTCCGGTGAGTTCCATGTAAGTTCAAGCAAACACATTGAAAGCGCCGCCCGGCCCTTCTGGGCGGAGGTTAAATAGCACTTCTCTCTGCCGCGTATAGAATGTCCCCGCCTTGTTTCCCAAGGCGGGGGCATCGTTTCGTATTACATGTATTCCCAGTCATTACATTCTGTGCTCTCCCGGACCCAGCGTAAACCGACGTCCGTCCGGGAGCGTAATGTCCGCGCTTGCGTTGGAGGGGATACGGAAGGTATAGGTTATCTCACCGTTTTCTCCATATTTCCAGCCGCTGACGATCTCGCCCAGGGGGGACATATATCTTGCCTCGGCGTAACCCAAAAGCGCGCTGGGATTCGGCGCGATATTGATCCTGCCGTTTTTCACCCGGATGCCGCAGACGCCGGAGAACAGCCAGCCGCAGACGGCGCCCTTGGAGTAGTGGTTCAGGGACGCCTTCACCTCGCCCTTCTCGTTGATCCCGTCCCACTCCTCCCAGACGGTAGTGGCGCCGCGCCGCACCTCGTAGAGCCAGCCGGGACACGTGTCCTGGAGCAACAGCCTGTACGCCGTGTCCGTGTACCCGTACTCCGTCAGCACCGGCAGGAGGGCCGGCGTGGAGAGAAAGCCGGTATTCAGGTGGTAACCGCATTTTATGACTAGATCGTTCAGATCCGCCGCCGCGCGGTGTTTCTCATCCTCGCTTAAAAGGTCGAAGTCAATGGCCCGCACGTACTCCGCCTGCCGGTCGGAGCGGATCGCTCCATCCGGCGCGGCGAAGAACCGATAGGCGTTCTTTGCGCCCTCGCCGGTTTTGGCGTATTTTTCCGCGTTCTCGTCCTCTCCCAGCACCGCGGAGATCTCAGCGAGGAGCCTCCCGGAATGGGCGTAATAGGCCGTGGCGATCCCGCTCTGGACTGTCTTCATCAGCGCCACGCTGTCCGTGTCCGGCTCGCACCACTCGCCGTAATCCGTTCCCTTCTCGATGGTATACGCGGCATAGGGGTTGTCCTCATCCGACTTCGCGCCTGAGAATTTTTTCAGAAGTTCCTCCAGCGCCTCCGGCGGCATGTTTTTCAGCATGGCCCGGTACTGCTCCGGAAGGGCGTCCATGTCCACGGAGACGGCGGTCTCCGTCTTGTCGGCGCGGCTTTCAAGATACCCGTACCAGCGGCGCATCATCTTGTAGTTTTCCGCCAACATCTGCCTGTCGCCGTATCTCCGGTACATCGCCCAGGGGACGATGATGGAGGCGTCGCCCCAACCTACGGAACCGGCCAGAAGCCCGGTAGTGAAGGAGGGACGCTTGTTGCGAGGGGCGATGTTCTCCACCCGCCCGTCCGGGTACTGGCAGACCCTGCACTCCCCCAGCCATTTGCGAACCACGGTTGCACAGTCCATGAGATAGAGTCCCGTGTCGATAAATACGCCCATATCCCCGGTCCAGGCGGCCCGTTCCCGGGTGGGACAATCCGTGGGTACATCGCAGAAATTGGACTTCATGCTCCAGAGCGTGTTATCCACCAGTCGATTGACGTCCTCATTGCCGCAGGTAAAGAAGCCGGTGCGCTCCATGTCGGAGTAGACGGCGATGGCGGTGAACTGAGCGCTTGAAAGGTCAATATCCGTCTCCACTTTGGCGTAACGGAAGCCCCAGATGGAGAATTTCGTCTTATAATGGTTGATACCCTCTTTGCATGTGTAGATCACCTGCTGGCGGATGCCGCCCTCCTGATGGCGCGGGCGCTGCTGGAAATTTTCCTGGGTAAAGTTCCCGTTCTCATCCAGCGTCTCCCCACAGGTCAGCGTAACGGTCTGCCCCGCTTGGGCAGTCAGGGTAAACTCTATGTACCCGGCCAAATTCTGACCGAAGTCCAGCACCCGTTCACCGTTTGGCGTGATAATAAGCTTTCCCTGGAATCTCTCGTGCTCCGTCACGGGGACGCAGTTGGAGGCGCAGAGGTTGTCCGTTCCGTAATCCCGCACCGTCACGTCATGAAAGCCCGTAAGCTCCTCAAGCCGCGCGTCCACCACCTCGCCCTGCTGCATATCGTCCATGCGGATGGGCCCGCGCTGGGTGGCCTCCCAGCTCCCGTCGGAGACGCAGACCGGCTTCCCGCCTGCCTCCAGCTGGAGCCACAGGGCCACGTCCTCACCGAAAAGATTCCTCTCCCCGTCCACGCCGGAGCAGCTGCGGTACCAGCCGTCGCCGAGGATAACAAGGATCTCGTTTTCCCCCTCCCGCAGAAGCGGCCTCACGTCGTAGGTCTGGACAAAAAGGCGCTCCGAATAGCTGGATGAACCGGGCGCTAGGACGAAATCCCGCACACGCGTTCCGTTGAGCCACACCTCATAGAGCCCGTGGCAGGTCACATAGAGCCGCGCTGGGCCGTTCACGGCGTCCGCCTTGAAGGTCTTCCTCAAATAGCTGGCGGGCTTGTGCGCGCCCGGATCCCGGTCAAGCTCCGGGTCAATCCATTGGGCTTGAAAGTCGCTTTTCTCCAAAAGCCCCATCTCAAACAATGCCTCGCCGCTCCACTCTCCGGGTTCTCCGTTTTCATCCCAGAGCCTCACCTGCCAGCGGACCCGGTCACGGCTATGGAGCGGCGCGCCGAAGACCGCGCGCATTTCGACGCTCTCGACCCTGCCGCTGTCCCAGATTTGCGCACCGTCTTGAAATGCCCGGATCTCATAGGCAGTCTGCCTCTCCCCGCCCTCGCAAAGCCACGTAAGCTCCGGCGCACGGGCATCGATACCAACAGGATTTGTCATGTACTCCGTTTTCAGCATTTTTGCCGTCATATACATCATCTCCTATGATCAAATCGTTTGAGCATTAAGTTATGCTCTCTTTCGTCTGGTCGATGCGCCGCTCCGCCTCCCGGAAGTACCGTTCGTAGGCCTGCGTCAGAAGCTTATTGTACCGCTGTTCCGGCTCCTTGGAGGGCAGTCTTTGAAAGGAATAGGCCCCGTTCACCTTCCAATTTACAAAAAGTCCGATTTTTACCGCGTCCTTGGGGCAGCTCTGGGCGCAGCGCATGCACACGAGGCATTTCCCGCCGAATTTGATCTTACCGTCCTTCTCCATACGGATATTCCCGGTGGGGCACTCCCTCACGCACTTGCCGCAGTGGACACATTCGCCCGTCACGCTGTAAAGCCGCCCGTTGAGCCTGCCGCCCCAGTGCTCACACCGCAGAAGAAAGGCGGCGAGGGAGCCAAATGGCACGGGTCTGGGAAGGCGGGGGACGCCTTGGGAAAGCTCCGCCGCGTCCAGGGGGATGAGGCTCTCGGCGGTCTTCAACATTCTCCATGTCATACCGTCCGAGTGGCGGAAGAGGATGTTGTAGGGCATACAGTAGCGGTACTCGCTTCGCACCTCATATCCCCGGCGGCGCAGGAGCTTTATGAGCTTCAGGGAGGAGGCGTCGTTGAGCCGCAGCGGCTCCCCGGAGGTCTTTAATATAAAGGCGGGCCTCCCCTCCCCGGCGGGCAGGCATCGGGCGAAGCGGAGGATATTGGCCGGGGCGTTGAAGGCGTGTATCGGGTAGGCGACGCCCAGAAGGTCACAGCTTTTGACCTCCTTCCCTATCCCGTCCGGCAGATCATCCCCCACACCGTCCAGAGACAGCTCCGAGACGGTGTGTCCCAGCGCTTCAAGGGCCTTGGCAAACTCGCCTGTCACACGCCTGGTGTTGCCGGTGCCGCTGAAATAACAAATTGCGATCCTCATGTTATTTTTCCATACCCCGCCTTGAAATCGTCATTGAAGGTGTAGACAAGATCCTCGTCGCGCCCGTGGCTGTCGTACCAGACCTGGGCCAGAAGCTTATCCCTTTTGGCAAGCCGGTCAAAATCCCAGCAATACCGCATGTACCCGGGATTCGGCCAGTGGCCCGCCAGGACGGTGTACCCGCGCATCTGAAAGCGGCGGCCGTCCGCGTCCTCCCAGTCGAGCCTGTCCCGGAGTCCACCGGACTTGGAGAGAAGCCGCCCGCCGCGCTTCTCCGCAAGCAGGGCGAGTTCCCGGTGACCCACCTCCCCCGCAGGGTCAAAGCCCAAATCCACCAGGTTTGCGTTTTGCGGGTCAAGGAGCTCTTGGAGCTTCCCGGTTTTGTCCTCGGAGAGAAGATGAAGGCTCTCCCAGTCCTTTAAGTCGTCATATTTCTTCACAGAGCCAAAGTAGGCCGTGATACGCGCCTCGTCGTTGTGGGCGCGCCAGTACCGGGGAGCGTTGGGGTCCTGGCACAGGCGCTCAATAATCAGCTTTTTGAGAAGGGGCTTGGGGACCGCCCGCCCCAGGTTCAGCCACGGCTGACGCTTTTTGACCTGCGCCCAAAAGTCCACCGTAGTCTGGGTCTGATAGTGGAAAAGATTTTGGAGTGCGTCACCGTCATAGAACCAGACGCCGTGGAAATTCCGAAGGGCGTTATAATTCGGCTCGAAGAAGTCCCGGAGGCCGCCGCCAATGAGGGAAAAGCCGTCGTTCAGCACATCAAAGCCCGTGGCGCGGTTTTCCGCGCCGCCTCCGATGTTGAAAACGCGGTTCCATAAGCGCTCCTCCAGCTCCCCATCACGTTCCATGCCGGTCATAAGGATGTTGGCGATGAGCCGTCCGGAGTCCTCCGCCGTGACCCACTCCAGGGGCGCGTTGAAGGCGGTGTGAAAGAGGAGCCCGTCGCTCAGGTTGTCCCGCAAAAGCCGCTTATGGAGCATGGCCGTCTGGCGCAAAATGACCCATTTCTCTACATTGCTCTCCAAAACCCGCCGCTCTCCCCGTAGCTTCGTGAGGGCGTAGACATCGAAGGGGCTGACCGCCAGCGGGTCGCCGACCCTCCCCCAGGGGTGGGCCTGGGTCCGATGCCCGTAAAGAGCCATGGTGGAGATGTGGATAAGTTTTGGCTGACGGGTCTGGGCCTCAGTAGCCGCGCACAGGCACTCCACGCCGCGTTCATTACATTCCACCGCCAGTCCCGGCCGTTTGTCGCTGAGGGGCGGGATGACCGAGGCCATATTCACCACCCAGTCCGCGCCGGACACCAGCTTTTCACATGTCTCCCGCTCCGATAGGCTCCCGAATACGTATTCCACACGTTCCCCGGCGTTTTTGCAAAGGTTTTTGATCTCCGAAAGCCGTCTGTCACCGGGCAGGATCAGAAGCCGGAGCCTCAAATCGGGGTTTTCCAGAAGCGCCCGCAGCGCCTCGACCCCCATATTCCCCGTGACGCCCGTGAGCGCGGCGATCATGGTGCTTTCTCCTTTCATCTCAAAATCAAGCTCCAAACCGCGATGGTAGGGAGACTCAGGAGGGTGGAGAAGACCACCAACTTCGTGCCGAAGACGGGTTCCATGTTGTACTTCTCCGCAAGCATACTCGTTGTGGCACCGGCGGGCATGGCGGCCAAAATAACGCTGAGTCCCCGGACTGTGTCGCTCACAGGCAGAGGGAGCAACGCCAGATATACAATGAGCGGAATGATCACCAAACGGTGCAGGGAGTACAGGAATACCGTGGGGTCCCACAGTCCTCTGAAATCAACGCGCGCTAAAATCATTCCCACCACCATCATACTCATGCCGGTATTGCAATTCCCCAGGGCGTTCACCACACCCATTACCGACTCCGGCGGCTTCACATGCGCCAGCATCAGCACAAACCCCAGGACGCATGCCAGGATGCAGGGGTGGGTCGCCACCTTTTTCAGCGTTGCCTTTTTGTCCGTGGTGCCTGAGAAGGTGGCCAAACCCGAGGACCACATCATGGTGCGGAGAGGGATCAGGTAGATACTGGCCAGCACCAGCCCCTCCGCCCCGTACATTCCCTCTGCCAGGGGGTTTCCCAGGAAGCCGGCGTTGGAGCATATCGTGCCGTACTGGAGGCACTTCCGATGCCCCTCCGGATACCTGTGGAACATGAGCTTGCCGTACAGAACGCAGAAGACCTGGACCCCAACGGAAATCAGGAATATCCCCAGATATCCTTTCAGATCCCCTTCCACGCCGCTTCCCAGAAACGCCTTCAGGATGTTGGCAGGCAGGATCAGGTAGATGACCAAATCGTTGATACTGCTCTGGCCCTTCTCCGAGACGATACCGATTTTCCGCACAAGAAAGCCCAGGGCCACCAGCGCGAATATCATGATTTGAAGGTTCAGTATCTCGCCCATGTCAGTTCCTCAATTTTCCAAGGGTAGAATGACCCTTGAGGGATATGCTCTCCCGAGAAGCACCGTCTGGAGCGCCCTGCGGCTCTCCCGCACTCTGAACCAGAGCTCCGATGTGTTGGGGTGGACGGAATACTCCGGGAAGTCGGAGGATGTGATGTCCAGCCGCAGGCGGGAGCCGGGGGTGGTGCGCCACAGGATATCCCAGGCTCGCAGATTGATCCTCCGGGCTCCGTTCACCGTCTTTGCCCCAGCGCCCCCGTTTCGTTTAAGCGTGGTGACGGCGTTGCGGATGTGATAGGCCTTGCCGTCAGGCATCACCTCCGAGAGCTTCACTGCAAAACAGGTGTCCGGTGCATCAGAGCGAACATACAACTCCAAGCTGATCTTTCCGGCGATATTGACGCTCTCCGGCATGACATCGGAGGTGAAGGACAGCACATCAGGCCGGTAGTCCGGCTCCGGTTGGAGACGGCATCCCTGAACCTTCTGAATACTTCTCAAAGCAGACTCCGCGCCCAGGGTAGGGACGGGGTTCTCAGGGTCATACACGTATTCCCTGAAGCCGTTCTCCCCCGGCGTATCGGCGAGTCTGCTCCCGAAGAGGTAAAGTATCCTCGTTCCGTCTGTCTCTATCGGATAGGAAGGGTAAAAGCGCCACTCGTCAGCGCCAATGGCGTAGAGCCGGGCGCCGGGTCTGGGACGGCTGTCTCGCGCGAGGGTCTCGGCAAACCACTCTATGGCGCGGCGCTCCATATTATAACCGGCGTTCACCGCGCCGGGATGTCCGAAGAGGACGGGTGTGCCGTTATGGTCGACGGGACCAATCTCCAGGACGGAACGTCGTTTCGTTTCCTCCGACAATGCCTGCCATGTGAGAAGGGCGCTGCCCAGGTGGTGGTCGTACCAGCCTTCGCCAAGGTAAATGGGTATCTTCACCTTGGCGGGTATCCCAGCCAATTCACCCCAGAAGCCGGCGGTCCAATATGGGTCCTCCAGTGCCGGGTGGGTGATCCAGTCCCGGTACCAAGGCAGCTTCACACCCCAGAGGGCCGTATCTACCTCCACCTGCGGCCTGTATGCGGCGGAGGTCAGGTAGTCCGCCGTCACCGGTCTTCCCGCGTTGTCCATGGCCCAGGCGGTCAGCACGTCCTGCCGGAAGAGGCCGTCCTGCCAAGCCGAGGCGTGACGCATAACGCCGTAGCCGGTCAGGAACATGGTCTTCACCTTATCCGGCACTGCGTCCGCTATTGTCCAGCCGCATAAAGCCGGGTAACTGTGGCCCTTGTATCCGATGGAACCTGCCCAAGGCTGTCGATCAAGCCACTCTGTCAGGGCAAGTCCGTCCCGGCGCTCGTTGACGTTGGGTTCCCATGTTCCCTCAGAGCCGCCTGTACCCCGGCAGAACTGGCAGACGAAAGCAAATCCTCGCTTTGCGTACTCCCGGCCCAGGGCGGCAGTCTGCGGCCAGGAGAATGGGTAGCATGTCCTTGTCACAACCACCGGCCATGGCGTGGGGATGCCATCGGGCCTGAATATTTCCGTTCTGAGGCGCACGCCGTCGGAGGAGGGCAGCATGATTTGCTCCTCCCCAGCTCCGCACGCCGTGGGGAATCCCTCAAACACTTCGTCAAGCTGTGCGAATTCCAATGTGATCTCTCCTTTTTACACTTCCACATCAAGCTCTGCCTGCACCTGAAGCCCGGAGGCGGAGCGGACGCGGAGGGTAAGCTCGCTGCTTTCCGGGATCACCACCGCCATGGCGCGGCCATAGTGGCTGGGGAACGTGCCGGTGAGGTAGGAGCACTCCGTTTTAGGGCAGGCGCTGCCGAACCCCAGAAGCCGCCCGCCGGCGATCTCCACAGTCAAGAGCTCATCGGAATTGGATTCCACCGCGCCGTTCCCGCCGGTGATGTCCACGCGGATAAAGCAGGGGTGGCCCGTGCGCGGCTTTCCCTCCGGGGCGATGCGCAGCAGGAGATCATTGCCGGCGGATCGGAGGGTCGCACGGCCCGCTTCCACACCGTTTTCATAGGTCACGGCGGTCAACTCGCCGGGGGCGTAGGGGAGCTGGAAGGATGCCAGATACTCCGTCACCGGCTTGCGGCCAAGGCTGACACCGTTCAGGAAAAGCTCCGCCTCCTTGGCGGCGGTGTAGACCTCCACCGTCGCCGTGTTGCCCTCACATCCACGCCATGACCAGCTGGGGATGGCGTTGGTACCGCGCCAGGTGGAAACAGCCGGCGCGACGCCGGGGTGGTTGACGGGCCGGACGCCGATGTAGGGCCGGAGGCGCTTTTCAAAGACCGCCGCCGCGAAGCCCGCCTCGGCGGTGTCGTCGCCCAGGATATCCAGCGCCCCGGCCTCGGCCAAAAGCCAGGGGTAGGGCTTGCCAAAGCCGAATTCGCTTTTATCCCAGACCCAGGCGCCGATCCCCGCCTCGCCCAGATAGTCCCAGGCCGTCCACATGAAGTCGCCGATCAGGAAGGGATATTTTTCCACCATTGTCCAGTTGGAGGCAATGTTCTGCGGGAATGTCTCACTGCCCACGATCACCCGATGCGGGTGCTCGTCGCGCTCCAAGGGATATCGGCTGTGGCCGTAATTATATCCGGCGATATCCACCGCGTCCAGCGTTTTTGCGGAGACGGCCTCCACCTCAGGCCGGGCGGAGGCGGCGTTCATATGCTCGCCGCTGGCCATAGCCAGTTTATTGTAATCCTCGCTGCTGATGTTGGAAAAGTCCTCCTTGGGCCGCTCCTCCCCGCCAAAGGCTCCGGCGCCCATTTTCGCCATCATCACCAGCGCCAGATTCAGTCCCACTGTGGTGGGGCGGGTGGGATCCAGACGGTGGAAGGCATCTACCAGCTCCCGGGCCATCTCGTTGCCCCGGTCCTCCGCCGGCTCCGTCACCTCGTTGCCGATGGAGTAGAGAACCACGCTGGGGTGAACGCGGTCCCGGCGGACGGTACTTTCGATGTCACACAGCCAATTGGCTTCAAAGTCCAAAGCGTAGTCGTGGGAGGTCTTCGTCTTGTACCACATGTCCCACATCTCGTCCATCACGTACATGCCAAGCCTGTCGCATACTTCCAGAAGATACGGGGACGTGGGATTGTGGGCGGAGCGGATGGCGTTGAAGCCCCATTTTTTGAGGAGCCGCACCTTTCGCTCCTCGGCCTCGTAATACGTGGCTGCGCCGAGAAGCCCATTGTCGTGGTGGACACACCCGCCGCGCAGATTTGTCTCCACGCCGTTGACGAAGAAGCCCTTTGTGCTCCACGCAAGCTTACGGATGCCAAAGGGCACGTCACAGGTATCTACGGTCACGCCGTCTTTGGCAAGCGATACACGGCAGATATAGAGGTTCGGCGTCTCCGCGCTCCAGAGACGGGCGTCAGGGATCGTAAGCTCCACGCTCGCGCCGGTTCCGGCGGCGGCCACGGAGCTGTTGGACAGGATCTCTACCGACACGTCCCCCTGCCCGCGGACTTCCGTCTCCACCAGAATCCGTGCCGGATCCACACGCAGGGTGGTCACGTTGACCCCCTCCGGGACGATGTGATCCCGCTCCCCGATCCAAAGCCACACGGGGCGGTAGATGCCCGCGCCGGAGTACCAGCGGGAGTTGGGCGTCTCGGAATTGTCCGCCGTGACGCGCAAAATATTCTCCCCCTCCCGCACTCTGCCGGTCAGATCCGCCCAGAAGGGGGCGTAGCCGTAGGCGCAGGCGGAGACGCGCTCACCATTCAAAAACACCTCCGCCTTTCGGTACACGCCGCCGAACTGGAGCATGACAGCCTTGTCAGAAAGTCCGGCGCCGTCGAAGGTCTTTTCATACACATATTTTCCCCCGGCAAAATATGCCCCGGCGGAGCCGGAGGGCAGTTCGGCGCCTCTCGTCTCCTCCAGCTGCGCGTCATGGGGCAGATCCAGCACACGGGGCGCGGCGCCCTCGCGGGCGAAGCTCCAGTTTTTGCAAAAATCAATTCTTCTCATCGGGCTGCTCCTCTCTCAGAAAATTCTTCTCAGCCACTCCATGGCCAGATCCGGCCAGACCGCGACCTCGCGGCTGGGCGCGTCCGTGCCGGTGTCCTCCAGGGAGGCCAGCGCTAAAAGTCCGTTTTTCGTTTCCTCCGGCAGGGGAAGCTCCCCTGTCTTGACGGCATTCACCAAAAATCCCAGCTGGTTTGCACAGTGGCTGTCCCCGTATTGATGCGACGCCCAGCGCTCGTCCGCCAGGGACAGCCCGTGGCGGCCCTCCGAGAAAAGATGCAGGGCGTGGGGGACGTTATGCTCCCGGAGGGAGGCGGCCATCAGGAGGCTGTTCTCCACGGGCACCAGCTCGTCCGTCACCGTCTGCCAAAGGAAGATGGGAGGCGTGTCGCCGGTAACGTTCTTCTCCAAAGACCAGTAGTCCAGAAGCGCCGCCGCCTCCGGATCACGGCGCTCATAGATGTCCCCGCCCAAAAGGTGTCTGAAGGAGTCCCGGTGGGCATACTTCCCGCTTGTGATGACAGGATAGGAGAGGATGGCGGCATCAGGCCGGGCGGAGATGTTCGCAAGGGATGGATTTGGCTCCCGCGCGTCCTCAAAGTGGACGCAGACGCTCCCGCACAGGTGCGCCCCGGCGGAAAAGCCGCACAGGATCACCCGTTTGGGGTCAACCCTGTACTCCCCCGCCCTGGCCCGGACAAGGCGTATGGCACGGGCAAGCTCACGCAGGGGAAGATCCATGAGCGGCGCGGCACCGAGAAGATTTGTGGTGTAGGTCAGCACAAACGCCTGGTACCCCGCCTCATAGAAACGATTCGCCACCAGCTCCCCTTCCGTAGGAGAGGCCAGAGCGTAGCCCCCGCCGGGGACGACGATGACGCAGGGGCGGGTCTTTTCGTCCTCATGGATGTACGGCGTAAGATCGGGCCGAAAGCCGAACGCCATGGAGTAGGTATATTCGGAATCGGAAAAAAGTTGAACCGGCTCGTATTTCATTCGTAATCCTCCAATCTCCATTCATCACGCCAGTCAATGACCGGCCTGTCGCCCTCGAATCGGATGGGCAGCCAGACATACCGGGCGCGGGAGGTATCCAGCTGGGCGTCCCCGATCCAGCCGGGGTCGGTGAACTCGCCCTCAAATTCCGGGTCAAAATGCTTCTGAAAGAATTTTTTGTACTCGGAGTACTCCCACTCCATGTGATCCGGGATCCAGCGGTCTGCCAGGGCGATGTACAGGTCCCGCTTGCCGGGGACCTTGAAAACGCTGGAGATCTGGGAGTGGAAGGAGGTGCGCGACGCGTCCGCCGGGTGCGGGTCGCCCAGAACCGTGTACGGCCCGTGCCAGGTATCCGCCACGGCCGCCTCGCTGGGGTTGGGCTTGTAGCCGGTGGTGCCGGAGGTCAGCAGGTAGTGCTTCCCCCGGCGGATAAAATGCGCCGTGGCCTCCCGGACGAAGGGCGGGCCCTCGTGGTGGGGGAAGTGGGTGCTGTAAAACCCGGTCACGTCCGTATAATCGTCGGTCAGGTCGGCGCAGATGGTCTCCGAGTGGACCCGCTCGAAGTAGTAATACCCCTTCCCGTCGGAGGCGGCGGCCAGGTCGAAGTCCCCGGCGCTCATACCCAGGGGGTAGAGGCCGGTGCGAACAATTTTGTATGGCCCCAGAATATTGTCCGCTGTGAGAACCGTGGACGCCTGCCCGCCGTCTTTCTCCATGATCTTCAGCCAGCAAACAAAATTTTGCGTCCGGGCGTTATAGAGGATGTGGGGCCGATCCACCATGGACGCGGGGTGCAGGGGCGAGGCGGGATCGTCCGTCACCGGCGGGATAATAAGCCCCCTGTCCTCCCAGTTGTAGAGATCCCGGGAGGCGTAGCACCGCACGCCCCAGTGCCAGACGCCGTTTTTGCCGTCGGTATGCTCCTTGTTCTCTCCGTACCAGTAGTAGACGCCGTCCACGGCGAGGATGCTCCCCCCGTGGGCCTGGATGGGATTGCCCTCGGTGTCAAGCCACTCTTCGCCGGGATAAAAAGCTTTGTACATAGTCGTATCCCTCAAAAAAAGTTTGTTCAAAAAAGGGCGCGGAACCGCGCCCTTTTGATGTATGAGATTCGTGCGTCTGAAATCATTCGGTGACCATGGAGAGAGTGGAGTTCACATCGCCGAAAAGCTCAATGCCGGTGGCGGCATAATCCATGGAGACGCCGTAGGGGACGGTGGCGATATCGCCGGCTGTTTTGAAGTGGACGGTGATGACGTAGCTCTCCATGTCGATGTCGTAGCTGTCGGCAGAGTCGATGTCAAAGGAGCTGCCGAAGGCGGAGGCGTAGAGGCGGGCCGTGCCGTCGTCGTAGAGCTCGCAGATAAGGTCGCCCATTACGTCCGCGCCGGGTACGGGGATCTCGCCCTTGTAGAGATAGACCAGGTTCTTGGGCGCGCCCACAACGGTCAATGTGACCTCGGTGCCGTCGGTGGACTTGTAGGTATAGGTGCCGTCGGCATTCTTTGTAACGGTGGCGCCGTTATCGGAGGAGGAATCGGGGGTCAGGGTAATCACACTCTGGTCCTCGTTCATGGCGTAAGTGCCGGCCACGAACATGATGACGGCATCATTATACTTGCCGTTGACCAGGAGCTCCAGGGTGGCGGTCTCGTCGTTGGGATCCACAAGGCTCAGAAGCGGAGCGGCCTTCTCGCCGTCGTAATCCGTCTTAAAGGCGGAATTCTCCACGTCAAGATCACGGGCGTAGACAGCGTTGCCGCCACCGATACCGGTGATGGCCTCCATGTCCTCGTAGAGGTTGTCACCGTCAAAGGCGCAGGTGTCCACAAGGTTGCCGTCCATGTCGTAGAAGTTGATGGCGTAGGGAGCCTTCCCGGTGGGAGGCGCGGCGCCCTCCTCGGCAGCCTCAACGGTGGCGCGGTCAGGCCAGCAAGCGTACTCGGTCTCCTGCTCCACCACCTCATATGTACCGCTGAAGGTAATCTGGTTCATGGCAAAGCCGGCGTAATAGACGGCGCCAAGGCCGGCAATTTCGGGGTAGAAGTGGAAATAGTAGGTCATGAACATATCGCCAGCGTTGTAGCCGTAGCTGTAGTAGCTGTTCACGATCTTCTCGGCGGGAGTCAGGTCGGGCTGGGAATCGGAGGTGTCCTCCTGCTTTGCGGTGTCCTCGGGCTGTTGGTTATCGCCGGAATCAGGGGTATTCACAGTTTCATCGTTTTTGGAGCTGTCCTTGTTTTCCGTATCTCCATTTCCGCCGCAGGCGGCAAGGAGGGAGACACAAAGTGTCAGCGCTAAGAGAATGGCAAGAATCTTTTTCATAATAGTCCTCCTGCAAATTTTTATTTGGGATGATGCTATTATGACAGATTTACACATAAAAATCTTTCAGAAATCCGACACAAAGTACAACAAACCCGTTCAGGTATTGAACGGGTTTGTCAAAAATCACGGCTCTGCCAGGAAAGCGTCCAACTGACGCTGTTTTTCGGCGATGACCGTATCTATCCCCGCCTCCTTCAGCGCGGATATAAACGCCGGATAGACCGCGTCTGTGTCCACGCATCCGCTCTCCAGTACCGGCAGATAGCGGTTCAAAACCTGCTGAATCAGCTCCCGCTCCGTGGTGACTGCAGAGGTGTCGAAGGAAAACTCTGCGTATTCCATTCCCATAGGGACTGCCTCATCGCTGTACTCCTCCTGCTCCCGCCGGTATTCGGGCGTACCCATAAAGTAACGCAGGGCCTGGTTCCCGTAAAGGCCCAGGGAGTTGACGAAATCAAGATCGGTCATGGTCTTCCCTTCCGGGTAGGCGATGAGGCCGGCAGCTTCATCAAGAAAAACGTAGTTCTCCCCCTCGGTTCCCCAGGCAAACAAATTTACGATCCGGGCGTCCGTATACATCATGTCTAAAAACCGCATGGCCGCCTCCGGCTCCCCGGCGGTACTGGGAATCACCCAACGGATGCCGGTTCGGGAGTTGTTGGGTCCGTAACCGATGGGGCCCGTCCTGAGGCAGACGACCTCCTCCCCCAACGCCTCGTCGGAGAACATCCCCGGCGTACTGGCAAGGGGAATACTGAGTATGGCTCCGCTTTTCAAGAGTCCCGCGGTTTCCAAATTTGCGTATCCCGCGTCGGGGCGGATATACCCCGCCTGATACCAGCGCCGCATCCAGGAGAGGAACGTCCTGTATTGCGCCGTCTCATAAAAATCCACCAGTGTTCTCCCGTCCTCCGAGAGTACCCCGGAGTTTACGGAGTCACTGACGGCCTGAAGCGGTGGATTGGAACAGATATATCCCATAGAGGAGAAGCCCCGCCCCGCGGTGACCTGCCCAAAGGGATATGCACCCGGGTAGAGTTCCTTCAGCCTTGCAAAGAGGGCGTCCAGCTCCTCCATGGTGTAGATCCGCTCCGGGTCAAAGGCGACGCCCGCCTCACGCAGATAGCGGGCGGGTATCCAAAGACCGCTGCCACTGCCGTGGAACTCTTGAACCACATTGAGCCCATAGAGCTTCCCGCCTATAACCGCCCCGCCTGTCACGTCCGCTCCGGCGTCCTGAAGGGTCTCGATTCCCTCCCCATATTGCTCCATAAGCTCATCCAGGGGCATAAGGTAACCGCCAGACACATAGACGGAGATGTCCAGATAGTTGAGAACCATCAAATCGACCCGCTCCCCCTGACTGAGCCACACCGGGTATTCCGAGGCCGCGCGCACCGCGTCAACCGTCCGAAAGCGCACCCGGAACCCCTCCTCGGGGACGGTGATCTCATTGATGGCGGCCTCCACCCTGGAAAGGCCCTCAAGCATTTGTGTTCCCATAGTCTGGAAGGTCATGACCACAGTCGGAAGGTCATGTTCCTCCCCGCCGTCGCCGGAGACACAGCCGGAGGCGGAGACGATCAGAGCGGCGCACAGCGCGGCCGTCCATAATTTTTTTGCCGTATCTTCTCCCTCCCTTACGAAAAAGTCCGCGCCGTTTCCGGCGGTTATTTTGTATGGTTCTTTTGATAGTCCCTGGGCGTCATGCCGTAGACCTTCTTAAACTGCTCGCTGAAGTAGGAATAGTTGGAGTAGCCCACGCTCCCGGATACGGCGGCGATGCTCATGGAGCCCTCCTTCAAAAGCTCACCCGCGAGAGCCATCCGGCGCTCCAGGATCATGTCCGGGATGCTCTTGCCGTACTTCTTTTTAAAGACCCGCGTCAGGTGATCCGGGCTTACAAAGGCCAGGGCGGAGAGTTGTTTTACGGACAGCTCCTCGTCCAGGTGGGAGGCGATATAGTCCATGACGATGCCGGCGGCGTCCGCGCCGGAGCGGTTTTTCTGGGCCACGGAGTCCACATACTGCCTGCCCAGGTTTTCCATCTTCGTCCGATGGCTGCGCTCCTCGGCGGCGGCCGCGGCGTTTTTCAAAATGCCCGTCAGCACGTCGTACCGAACGGGCTTGAGCACATAGTCAAGGCAATTGAGGCTCACCGCCTGACGGGCAAAGTCGAACTCGTCGTGGCAGGAGAGGATCACGCACTGGGTTCCGGGGCTGTGTTGGTTCACATAATTCACCAGCTCCAGACCGCTTCCGTCCGGCATCTCGATGTCGCACAAAAGCACGTCGATGAAGCTGCCCTGGAACGCCTCGATGGCCTGGGTGTAGCTGTACGCCTTGAGAACGGCATCAAAGCTCAGCTCCTCCCAGTTGACGCCGTCCATGATCCCCTGTACCGCAAACATCTCGTCGTCTACGATCAACAGCTTCAACTCTCCTCCGCCTCCTTAAACGGTATTTTCAAAATCATACTTGTCCCCTGCTCCGGAGCGCTGACGATCTCAAAGCTGGCCTTTTCCCCGTAGAAAAGCTCCACACGGCGCATACTGTTCCAGATGCCGATGTGCCTGTTCCCGGCGGGATCCACGTAGGGCTCGCCCTTTTGCAGCTTTTCCAAAATCTCCGGTTCGATGCCGTTGCCGCTGTCGCTGACGGCGATCAGCATCCGATCTCCCTCCCGCTTGATATCCATCAGGATCTCCACGGTCTTGCCGGGAGAGAGCGCGTGCTTCATGGAGTTTTCCACAAAATTTTCGATAAGCAGCGGCGGGATCAGCGCCCTCTCGCAGGGCGGTTGTACCTTGCTGGCGTAATGGAAGGCCCCGGGGTGACGGATAGACTGTATCTCCACATAGCTGCGGATAAACTCGATCTCCTGGCTCACGGGGACGAAGTCGTCGTTTTTTCGTAAAACGTACCGAAAATACTTCACTAAAAGATACGTATAGTCCTGGATGCGCTGATAGTCCTTTGACTGTGCCAGGGCAAAGATCAGATTGTAGGAGTTCAGGAGCATATGGGGATTGACCTGGAGGCGCAGATTGTCAAGCTCTGTACGGACAAGCTGTACCTCCCGCTCATGGGCCTGCTTTCGTGCCTCGGCGCTCTGGTCAAAGGACTCGAAGAGCATCAGCATCTCGTCGCTGTACCGTAAATTTCGCTCCTCGATGCGGTAGTCCTCGTTGCCGTCCCGCAGCTCATGGAAGGCATGGGTCAGCTTGTCCACGGGCTGGAGCACCTCGATTCGCAGAACTCTGTGGATCAGCGGAAGAAGCGCCAGGCACCCCAGGGACAGTATCAGCAAAATCCACTCGATGAGCGGTACGGTTTTGAAGATATTAAACCTGCTGTATCTGGTACATACAGCAAGCTCGGTGCGTTCCGAATACCAGGTAACGGCCTTTTCCCGTATGCTTCCTTGGGTCAAGCTTTCAAATTCCCTGTTGACACGCTCCGTCGATCCGTCGCCGTGGAGGATGCAAACTCCCTTTGAGCCCTTTATATACACCGATCCCCGGTCATCCCAGGAATCCCGGACGGCCTCATAAACGCACTCCGTGGCGTCGATCAAAAAGCCGATCCTACAGTCCCGATACACGTAAGTCCTGCATATGTAGTCCCGCCCGCCGAGGGAGCGCGCCTCAAAGCTCACGGCCTCTGACCCGGCGGCAAAGCTCTCCACCAGGGCCGTCATCCGCTCCCGGTCACTGATCTCCAGGGCCTCGCCGTAATACTTGACATATGCGCTGCCCGATCCGCTGTCATAGAGGTACACGAATCCCGGAAGCTCCAGATGGGAGTACCAGCGGCCCAGATCACCGATCATGTCGTAGGGCGTCATGGGGTCAGAGAAGCCGGAGGCAGAGCTCAATTCGGTGAGATACCGCTGGGTGAACTCGTCGGCGTAATTTTCCACCATGGCGGCGTCCCGCTCCACCTTCTCCAGGCTCAGAGACAGAAGGTGCAGCACCCGCTCCCCAGACTGCTGGGAAACGCGCGCCAGCACCGTGACGGAAAGCGTTATCAGGGATACGGAAACAGGCAGAAACACCACCAAAATCAGCGTCATGATCCTGGGGCGGAGATTGCGCTTCAATTTATAGATAAAATCCCTGAGCTTGTCCAACCGATCCCCTCCCCCAATTTTTCGCGATTATTAATGTCATTATAGCATAAGAGAGAAAGAATTCCCACAATTTTGTGAGAATTCTTTCTCCGTTTTTTTTGAAGTTTTTCAGCCCTTGATGCCGCCAGCGATAACGCCCTTTTCCAGCTTATCCTGGAAGAAGGGGAAGGCGATGACGATGGGGGCCGTGGCCGCCACAATGACGGCGAACTGGATAAGGTAGCGGGAGTAGTTGGGATTTGCGGAATTGAGGAAGTTGGCGTTGTCCGCCGTGATCTGCTGGATCCACAGCTGGAGAGGCCACAAGCTCTTCTTGTTGGGGACGTAGATGGAGGCGGGCAGCCAGGAGTTCCACTGGGCCACCACGGAGTTGAGGATGATAACGTAACCCAGATTCATCGCCTGGGGCAAAGCCACCTGGAACATGGTTCGCCAGTGTCCCGCGCCGTCGATGGTGGCCGCCTCGTACATCTCACGGGGTACTCCGTTGAAGGAGTTCATCATCATGATCATGAACATGGCGTTGGTGCATCCGGGGACGATCAGCGCCCAAGGGGTACCGACCCACCCCAACGACTTGACAACCATGTAGGTGGGAACCATACCGCCGGAGAAAAGCATGGTGAACATGATGAGCATGGTGACGATGGGCTTGAGCTTCGACTGCCGGGATAGGGCGTAGCCGGTGACGGTGGCCAGCAAAAAGCCCAGGCCCGTGGAGCCCACGGTGTAAACGATGGAATTGGTGAAGCCCCGGATCACGCTGGCGTTTTTGAAAATGAGCTTGAAGCCGTCCAAAGTGAAGCCGCCCACGGGCAGGATCACCAGCCCCTCATGGGCCAGGAGCGTCTTTCCGTCGGACACGGAGGACATAAGCACGTGCCACATAGGGATAACGGAGCAGAAGGCCACAAGAGCGCACAGGGTATAGACGATCACGTCCACGATCCGATCCCCCACGGTAGGGGTCTCTACCATGTGGCTCTCCCATTCCTCGGATCTCTTCTTTTTTCTCAGTGCCATTTCAATACCTCCTCGTATCAGAACAAAGACGTGCTGCTGAGCTTGCGACTCAGGGAGTTGGAGAGGATCAGCAGGGCAGTACCCACAACACTCTGGAAGAGGCCGGAGGCCGCGGACAGTGAGTAGTTGGTGGTGCCGCCGCCGAAGGCCATTCGGTAGGTGTAGGTATACACCGTGTCAGCCACGTTGTAGGTGGAGGGCATGTACAGCAGAAGGATGCTGTCAAAACCTGTGGAGAAGCTCAGGCCCACGTTGAGCACCAGCATCATGATGATCATGGGCATGATGTTGGGCAGGGTAATCTTGAAAAGTCTCTGGAGGCGTGTTGCGCCGTCGATAGCCGCCGCCTCATGCAGGTCGCCGGAAACCTGGCTGATGGCAGCCACGTACATGATGGAACCCCAGCCTACGGACTGCCAGACGCCCATCAAGAGGTAGATGATCCAGAATACAGGTATCTTGTTATTGGCAAGCCAGTTTTGATTCTCCAGTCCGAACTTGGAGAGCAGGAGCGTCAAAGGACCGTCCTTTGCCAGAAACTGCATCACCAGGGAAGCCACGACCACCGCCGCCACGAAGTTGGGAAGGTAGGAGAAGGTCTGCACCGTCCTTTTGAAGCCCTTGTGATGGAGAAGGCTCAGCAGGAAAGCAAAGATGATTGACGGGAAGAAACCGATGGTGCATTTGATCAAGGCGATGCAGACGGTGTTGCGCAGGGCCGTCATGAACTGCTCGCCGGTAAAGAGGTCGATGAAATGCTTGAAACCCACCCAAGGGGAGCCGAAGTAGCCGTCGATGACGTTATAGTCCTCAAAGGCCATAATGATGCCGAACATGGGTATGTAGTGGAGCACGATCTCATAGACAAGAACCGGCACAAACATGATGTATAAGGCCCAATTCTTCTTGAAATCGAATGCCCAGCTCTTCTTATACTTGGGGTCGCTCAGGCGTTCCGCCTTTGCCGCGTCTGCTGTTGACACTTGATTCACCGCCTGTAATCAGATTTTTCGCCGCTCCCCGGCCCGCAGGGAGCCGGGGCAGCTGAGGAGGGAAAATGAAAAAGTGCGGATCTGAGCGGGATTAGGCGAAGGGATACTGATCCACGTAGGGCTGATAGATGTCAATGGCCTTCTGATAGTTGTACTTCTGGAGGCTCTTGCACCAAACACCCCAGTCGTCATCGCTGGTGATGTCCTTCTCCCCGGTGATGAAGTTTACAGCATTGTTGGTCATGTACTCAAGCACTCGGGAGCGGACTTCATCACAGGCTTGGGAGTCCTCGGTACTCATCATATTGGTTGTGATGGTTCCCTGGAAGAAACCGGTATTTGGGTACTTGACCCATAGATCAAGTGACGACTGGAAGGTATCGGCAAGCCCCAAGTCCACATTCTCCACCAGCTGCAGTCCGGGGGCCTTGTTGAAACCACATGCCACGCCAAGTCCGCCACTGTCCTGGGCCAAGACGGGATCCTTCTCGTACTTGCCCTCGTCATTCACAAAGTAGCAGCCGTTTTCCATGCCGTAGTCGGCGTAGAAGGTGTTATCGCTAAACTCCGCAACCTGGTCGGCGTTGAGGCCCAGGGTCTTGATAAGGGCGCCCTCCTCGGTATAGAACTGGTCGAGATAGGCGCAAAGGGTATCCAGATCCTTGTCTTTGGCTGTGGGGGTAATGAGGACGCCTCCGCTCACCAAGCTGCCGCCCATGACGCAGTCAGGGGCCTTGCCCTGGCAGTCCGCGTCGCCGTAGATGTCGTTGATAGGATAGGGGGCCGCCGCCACATAGATGCCCTCGGTGTAACCGCCGTCGTTCATGTCCATGCGGCCGCCCAGCTTGGACTGCTCACCGTTGAACATGCCCACCTTGCCCTGGCGGACGGCAGTCTCATCAATTTGGTAGAAAGCGTCGCTGGTGCGCTGGTAGAAGTCCTGATCAAGCCAGCCCTTCTCATACCAGGTATGCATGCATTCCAGATAAGCGCGGAAGTATTTTTCGTCGCCGCCAAAGTGAACCTTGCCATTTTCATCCTGATACCAGACGTTGACACCGCCACCGAAGCAGGAAAGCAGTCCGCCGGACCAGGTGAAGCCGGGATAGTAGAGACTCATGCAGTAGGAGTCGTCAATACCCTGATCTGCCATGGCTTTCTCAAAAATCTCGAACATCCACTCCCAGTCGGAAATGTAAATGGGATCCGGACCACCGGAGGGGAAGACCACATCATCAGTCCACGCATCCGGGTCATTCTCATCCGTAAAACCACCGGTGAATGCCGCACCCGTCTGGGGATTTGTGCCGTATTTGACGATCCAATCCCGCCGATACTGGAAACCTTGGAACACATCCTCTGGCTTATCCAGGAAATTCTCCAGGCAGTAGTAATGCTCCACGCCGTCCACCATAAAGACCGCGTTTTTCAGGTATGTGTCATTGGAGTGAACCAGGGCAACATAGTTGGGCATATTCCGCTCCACGTACTCGGTAATGTCCATCGCGTATCCCTTCTCCACCATGATGGGGGCGGGGTCGCATATGACCATGTCGATGAGGTCGGGCAGATCGCCGGACACCAGCATGGTGGAGTAGTTGTCGGCCTCCTTGCCGGGTGCCGGGGTCCAGAACTCCAGAGCCACCTTCTTGTCCTCGGGGCCGTAGGTCCTGGAGAGGGTGTACTGGACGGCGGGGTTCTCCTGATAGTCCGTGTAGAAGTTGCTGTTGGCGCCGCTGTAGATCCACCAGCTAAAGGTGGTGTCATCGCCCGCGCCGGCGCCTCCGCCGCATCCGGCGAGAACGCCGACGAGCATAAGCCAGGCCAGAGTCAGTGCTGTGAGTCGCTTTTTCATGTTTTTCCTCCTTATTGATGTGATGGTTGTATAATTCCCGCGCGTGCTTTGTGGATAATGATAATTTACACCATTTTTGGCGGAATGTATTTTGTAAATCCGACAAAAACTATAAGAAATCCGACGTGATGGTAATCTGCCGCATCTGCCTTCTCAGGATGGCCGCACACCGCGCTCGACCCAATCCTCCAGGGCGGTCAGAGTGCGCGGAAGGTCAACGGCCCCATCCTTCAGGGTGAGGCTGTCGCTTCCACCGGCATCAAAAAGGATGGCACCGGTACCCGGCATCATCAGCGCCGCGCCGTCCCATGCGGAGGAGTTCTCGATGCACGCAAGCGCCCTGTGGGCGCTCCCCTCCCCGCCGTAGACGTAGCCGTAGAACCGGCTAGGACCGTAGATCTCCTTTGCCTTCCGCCTTGCCATGTCCGCCGTGGCGGCGCTGGCCTTCCAGGGGCTCTCCCCCTCCTGAGTGCTCTCCACATACAGAGCGCCGCTGCGCAGAGCGAAGGCCGCCTCTCTCCCCACCGTCTCCCTCTGAGGAACAGGAGCAGGGGTCAGGCACTGGTGGAACCGGCGGGCGCACCTGTCCTTTTCAGGAAGCAGGAAACTGAACCGCACGCCCGTGCCGTCAAATCCGCCCTGCATATACCGGTAGAGGATCCGGGTACCGTCTGGCAGGAAACGCTCCCGCCATTCATCCACATCGATGACGGGCCGTTGGAACATCGGATCGAGGCGGGGGTCGTATCTATTCACCGTTCTCCCCCTCTCTCGCTCTGGCCTCACTTTTGGCGAAGGAACTGACGCACACCACCGACATATACCGTATCAGCACCGAGGGCAGCGCCAGCAGGATCACCGGCAGCAGCGGAACGGCCCAGTCCATAAGCCACAGCCCCAGGATCAGGATACCCAGCGCCAGCAGGTTCTTCGGAAAGTTGACGATGGCGTAAACCGCCGCGTTGCGCACGATCTGCCTGTTTTTCAGATCATACCTTGCCAGAATGGGGAAAATGTAAAGCGAAATCATGGCCGCCAGCGCTGCGGCGATGAAAACCCCCGCCCGCAAGACGCGGATGAGGGTCGTGCTCTCCTGCTCCATGACGTACTTCCAGTCCATTCCAAGGAGGCCAAACAGGACCACGATGATGATCGTCAGCGGAACGGACTGCCTGAAATTCTCCCGGAAGGACTTCCAGAACGGCTTCCACAGTCCCGGTGCCTCGTTCCGGGCGATCTTCATTCCCACGCTCATGGCCGCCGTGACAGCCGCCCCGGCGGTGACCACCGGAATGCTGAGGATCAGCACCAGAAGTCCCAGCTTTGCGTAGTCAAAGACGGTGCCCATGATCTGGGAAAATTTGCTGTTGGGATCAAAGAAGTCCATAAGCTCCCCCTCCTTAAAAAGTGCGTGTCCGCGGTCAAAAACAGGTTCTTACCCGTTCCGTACCGCCTCGTTGAGCCTGTCCATAAACTCCAGCATCCCCTCGTGGGTCAGCACGTGGAAGCTGACCATGGATTTCAGAGGCATGGCGTACATCATGTCGTTCCGGGACTTCTCGTCGGCCTGTGAGGTTGTCCCCAGATCCGTGTGCCCGCGTCGGGCAAGGCGCTGGGCCAGGAACGCCCCCACCACCGGCTTTGTGCGCGGGTCGGCCAGGAGCTCTCCTACCGTGGTGGCGGAGGTGACGGTGAAAGGCAGGAGCTTCCGGGTGGTGAAGCTGATCTTCGCCTCCAGCCGTATGTCGTCGCTGGCGTGGCCCACGAGGAGGGCGTACTCTCCGCCGGGGGCGTACCAGTCCCCCAGATCCGGGTCATAATAGCTCAGGCTCCGATCGTCCAGCTCCAACGTGACGGTCTTTGTCTCCCCCGGCGCCAGACGCACCTTTTTGAAGCCTTTGAGCTCCTTCACCGGGCGGTTGGGGGTGCCGGTGAGGTCGGAGACGTAGAGCTGGACCGCCTCGCGGCCCTCCATAACCCCGGTGTTGGTCACGTCCACGGATACGGTCAGCCTCTCCCCGTCAGCGAAGCTCTCCCGGTTCGTCCGAAGGCTGGAATAGCCAAATTCCGTGTAGCTGAGACCGTGGCCGAAGGCCCAGCGGACGGGCATTTTCTTCTTGTCGTAATAGCGGTAGCCCACATAGACGCCCTCGGCATAGTTGACCTTCTTCCCGTCCCCGCCGAAGTTGAGGCAACTGGGGTTGTCCTCCAGCTTCCTGGGAAACGTCTCCGCCAGACGCCCGGAGGGGTTGGCTTCCCCCCACAGAAGGGCGTCCGCGGCCTCTCCCACGCCCTCGCCGCCCAGGTACATCTCCAGGATCGCGGCGGCGCTGTCCGCCCAGGGGCACTCCACGGAAGAGCCGTTGTGGAGAACCACAACTGTATTGGGTTGGACGGCGCAAACCGCCTCAATGAGCCTATTTTGGCAATCCGGCAGGCGCATATGCTCCCGGTCAAAGCCCTCAGACTCGAAGGAATCGGGAAGCCCCGCGAAAATCACCGCCGCGTCGGCATCGCGGGCGGCCTTGACAGCTTTTTCAAGCTCCGTCTCCGAAAGCTCGTCCCCCTCGCCGGGGAAACCCTGCACATAGGTCACGTCCCGCCCTTTCTTCCCGGCAGTTTCCAGGGCGGAGCTGACGCGGGCGGCGTTTACACGGCTGGAGCCGCTGCCCTGATACCGGGGGGCCTGGGCGTAGGCGCCGATGTAGGCGACCCTCTGGCCCTCCTTCAGAGGCAGGACGCCGTTATTCTCCAAAAGGACGGTGCACTCCGTCTCCATCTCCACTGCCAGGGCGTGGTACACCTCCAGATCGTAAGGCTCGTCGGGAACGCGGTTTTCGGTGTAGGCAAAGACAAATTTCAAAATATTCTCCACAGCCCGGTCAACAAGTCTTTCATCCAGCTTCCCCTCACGAACAGCCTTGACGATCAGCGCGTCGTTCTCACCGCCGGAGTCGGGCATCTCCAGATCCTCCCCGGCCTGGATGCCCCGGACCCGGTCCGCCGCCGCGCCCCAGTCGGTGACGACCGCGCCCTCAAAGCCCCACTGGTTGCGGAGGATGTCGCTCAAAAGCCATTTGTTTTCCGAGCAAAACGTCCCGTTGATCTTGTTGTAGGCGCACATGACGGTGGCGGGCTTGCCTTCCTTGACGGCGATCTCGAAGGGGGTCAGGTAGATTTCCCGGAGGGTTCTCTCATCCACCTCGGAGGAACAGCCCATGCGGGAAAACTCCTGGTTGTTGCAGGCGAAGTGCTTGAGGGAAGCGCCCACATGGCGGCTCTGAAGCCCTCGGATCCAGGCGGCGGCCAGCTTGCCGGCCAGGTACGGATCCTCGCTGATGTACTCAAAGTTTCTCCCGCACAAGGGCGAGCGCTTGATGTTGGCCCCCGGCCCTAAGAGCACCGCCAGATCCTTGGCCTGACACTGGCGACCCAGGGCGTCGCCCAGGCGGGTCAGAAGCTCCTCGTCAAAGGAGGAGGCGGTGGCGCAGGCGGCAGGGAAGCAGGTGGCCTTGATGCTCTCCCCCATTCCCAGATGGTCGCCACCCACCTCCTGCTTACGCAGGCCGTGGGGGCCGTCGGACATCATAACGGCGGGGATGCCCAGCCGCTCCACGGGTTTTGTGTGCCAGAAGTCCAGGCCGGAGCAAAGACCCGCCTTCTCCTCCAGCGTCATCTCAGAGACAAGCTTTTTGATATCGGTTTTCATTTCACAGCCTCCCCGGTTTGTTGATGGTACCATTTTGCCATGTTTCCTCGGAAAACTATATAAGAAATCCGACGCAAACTACCAGATTTCCGACAGACTGCCCAAAAGCCCTTGCCTGGCGCGTTTTTGAGGCGGTATAATCGGGTCATACAAATATATGGAGGTGTCCCCATGGCAAAAGAGATCTATCACGCCTTAGATGACCCGGATTACCAAGATGTCTATGTGGATATTGACGAGCAGCGCACCCGCCCCAACCCCAACGGCGGAACCCTTGCCTACCGCTACGTCCACGGCGGCTTTCCCGGAAAATCCGTGAAATTCTCCCTGTGCTTCCCGGAAAAAGAGAAGTACACGGGCCGCTTCTTCCACTACCTCTCCCCCTTCCCCGGCCCGGATGAGGAGATGGCATCCCTGACCCGCACCGGGCAGAACGACCACATCGCCTTCGCCCTGGAGCACGGCGCCTACTTTGTGGAGAGCAACATGGGTTCCGCCGCCCAGTTCGGCGGCTCCCCGGAGCCAAAGCGGGTCTGGAAGGCCAGCGCAGCGGTGGCGGAGTTCTCCCGGAAGAAGGCCATGGAAATCTACGATACAAATAAACGGCCTGTGGGCGTGGTCTACGGCGGCTCCGGCGGCGGGTACAAGACCATGGCCTGCATCGAGAACACCGACGCCTGGGAGGGCGCGGTGCCCTTCGTCATCGGCTCCCCCGCCTCCCTGCCCAACACGATCACCATGCTTGTCCAGGGCCAGCGCGTCCTGCGCCACGCCTTTGGAAGGATCATCGACAACATAGACGCCGGCGGCTGCGGCGATATGTACGCCGGTCTCACCGATGAGGAGGCCGCAATGCTCCGGGAGCTCACCCTGATGGGCAAGCCGCCTCTGTCCTGGTACGTGGAGGCGGGAGGCCGCATCGATCCGGGCTCCCTGCCGGTGCTGACCCCCGGCGTCAAGGCCGCCGACCCCAGTTATTTTGCGGACTTCTGGACAAAACCGGGCTTTGAGGGCTCCGACCCAAGCTCCGGCGCGGCCCGGGACAGGTTCCAACTCACCGCCCATGTGGTGTCCTGCGGTGTCTCCGACGCGGCGAAGAAGAACGGCGGCCTGCCCACCGGCGGCAACGGCGTGGACGACGCCTGGAAAAAACAGCTGGCCTCCTCCGGCGGGGCGTGGCTGGAGATCGACGCTCAGCCCCAAAACCCCGACCAGTATGTGGACGGCACCAATATCACCTTCCCCGGCACGGCGGCGGAGGGGAAGACGCTCCTGCTGGACAGCCTTATCCGGGAAACCGAGGCGGGCCGCAGTCTCATCCTCTTTGGCGACGCCTACGGCGCGGACAGGGCGTCGGACGTAATGGCGCTCCTAAAACCGGGCGATGAGGTCCTGCTGGACAACTCCGATTACGTGGCAGTCCAGTCCTACTACCGCCATCAGGTGCCGGAGGAGCCGGACTTCCACGCCTGGGATCAGTTCCGCAACCCGGACGGAACCCCACGGACACCCCAGCGTCCCTTCATGGGGAAGGGCTTCACCGGCACCGGCACGGTGCAGGACGGACAGATCCAGGGCAAGGTGCTTCAGATCCAGGCCCTGATGGACGAGTCCACCTGTCCCTGGTGCGCCCACTGGTACAGGGAGCAGGTCATAAAAGCCGGGAAAATCGACGATATGCGCACCTACTTCTTCGAGCGGTGTATGCACGGCGACAACACCGCCATGGGCAACTCCATGGTGGTCAACTACATGGGCGGTCTCGCCCAGGCCCTGCTGGATGTCAGCGACTGGATCATGTACGGCAAACAGCCCCTGGATACAACAAAATACACTTACGCGGACAACCAAATCGAGGTGGAGCCAGACGCCTCAAAACGGGGCGGTATGCAGGCCGGTATCACCCTCTCCGCCAACGGCCAGAAATGCCTCCGTGTGAGGGCCGGGGAAGTTTTCACTCTCCGGGCCGAGGCCGTGCTCCCCGAACATGCCGGATCCGTGGTGGCTATGGAGTACGACTTCCACGACGACCGGGGCATCCCCGCCGCAACGCCCGTCTTCGACGTGAAAGGAACATTCGCACCCACGGAGAAGGGGGCCGTCAGCGAGCTTTCTTGGCGCTATGACCAGCCCGGTACCTATTTTGCCGCCGTCAGGGTCAGCACCCAGCGGGAGGGCAACGCCAACGACATCTTCACCCGCGTCTGGAATCTGGACCGGGTGCGCGTAATCGTGGAGTGAGAGGCTCCAATTTATCTACATACAAGGAGGCACGATTATGGAAAAAGGCAGAACCTACGGCGTCTTTCAGGTGGGCATTATGGTGAGCGACATTGACGAGTGCCTGCGGCTCTTTGTGGACGCACTGGGCATGGAGGTGGTCTTTGAGGCCCGGAACCAGATCCAGCCGGCCCAGGGCCTGTCTGGCACCGACAAACAGGTGATGAACGTCCTGATGCTCCACGGGGAGGGCGGCGTGGATTTGGAGATCCACCAGTATGTGGATCCTCCCGCAAAGCCCTGCCCACCCATGAACCATAATGACCTGGGCTCCATGCACTTCATGCTCCGGGTGGACGACATCTACGCGGTATGTGAAAAGGTTCAGGCCCTGGGCTATGAGCTTATGAATCCGGTTGTGGAGTCCAAAAACGTCCCCGGCTTCAAGTTCACCTATTTCCGGGGCCCCGACGGGGTCATGGTGGAACTCCACGAGGGCGAGGTTCCCCGGGTCAGGAGGGTATGAGATGAGCATCAATAAAGCCTTTGATCTGACGGGCCGAGCGGCCCTCATTACCGGCGGCGGCTCCGGCATCGGTAAAGGCTGTGCCATCGCCCTGGCGGAGGCGGGAGCCCGTGTCATGGTGGTGGGCCGGAGGCTCGCCAAGTTGGAGGAGGTCAAAGCGGAGATTGAGTCCAAGGGCGGCGTGTGCGAGTGCTTCTCCACGGACCTGACAAAAGAGGAGTCCTGCAAGGCCATGGTGGACGCCTGTGTGGAGAAATTTGGCCATCTCGACATCCTGGTTAACTCCGCCGGAGGCCGGGGCGCCCATGGGAATCTGGCGCTTGAGTTTTCCACGGAAAATCTGCGGGATACCATGGCGCTGGACTTTGACTCCACCTTCAATTCCATCAAGTACGCCTACCCGGAGATGGAAAGATGCGGCGGCGGGTCCGTCATCAACATTGCCTCCCTTGCGGCGCTTCGCGCCTCCGGCCCCATCGTCTACTCCGCCGCGAAGGGGGCTATCAAGTCCATGAGCCGGACCCTGGCAAAGCGCCTGGGGGATAAAAAGATCCGCGTGAACACCATCTACCCCGGCTTCATCGTCACGGAGATGACCGCCGGCGTCATGGACCACCCGGAGATCCGGGCCAAATACGAGGCGGAATCCCCTCTTGGCCTTTTAGGTCAGGCGGAGGACATCGCGTACTGCGCCCTTTATCTGGCCTCCGACGCCGCCAAATTTGTCACCGGCCAGGACTTCGTGGTGGACGGCGGGGCCACCTGTTAAATCACTCTTATATACTTCAAGCCTCCCGCCCGTTATAAGACCCGGCGGGAGGCATCTTTAAAAAAGGAGAAAAACCATGCCTTTTCCAAACAATTTCCTCTGGGGCGCTGCCAGCGCCGCCGCCCAGGTAGAGGGCGCGTGGAACGAGGACGGCAAGTGCCCCAGCATCTGGGATGTGGCCGGTGACCACGTCAAAAATGGGCAGGACTGCCACACCGCCTGCGACCACTACCACCGCTACAAGGAAGACGTGGCGCTGATGAAAGTGTTGGGACTGAAATCCTACAGGTTCTCTGTCTCCTGGCCCCGGATCATGCCCAAGAAGGGCAAGGTAAACCCCAAGGGCATTGAGTTTTACAAAAATCTTATTGCCGAGCTGAAAGCCGCAAACATCGAGCCCCTGGTAACACTTTACCACTGGGATATGCCTCTGTGGGTGCATGAGGAGGGCGGCTGGAGTTCCCCAAAGATCATCGACTACTACCTGGACTATGTGAAGGTCGTGGTGGAGGCGCTGTCAGGGGACGTGCGGTATTGGATGACCTTCAACGAGCCCCAGATCTTTATCATGGCGGCCTATGTGGTGGGCGTCAGCGCCCCCTTTCAGCACGAATCCATGACCGCCGTCGGGGATCATCTTCGCCATATGCTCCTGGCCCACGGGAAGGCCGTGAAGCTCATACGGGAAACCGCGAAGCTGAACCCCATCATCGGCATCGCCATGGCCGCCGGCACCTACATTCCGGACAGCAAGGATGAGGAAGGGCTTCGGGACGCGGCGCAAAAGTCCTTTGAAACCGCCGTGGGCGAGAGCGGCAACAGCCTCTTCATGGATCCTATCGTGCTGGGTCAGGCCAGCCCCATGCTCCGTTCCAAGCTGAGCGCGGAGGATCTGAAGATCATCTCCGCGCCCATAGACTTTATCGGCGTCAATGTCTACCAGCCGTCGAACCCGATTCTCGATAAAGAGGGCTATCGCCCGGACGACAGGCCCAAGACCATGCTGGACTGGGTCATAGACAGCCGGTGCCTCTACTGGACCATCCGACAGTATTACGAGCGGTATCATCTACCCATCATGGTGACGGAGAACGGCATGGCAAACCCTGACACCGTGGGGGCTGACGGCAAAGTGCATGACGACATCCGCGTGAAATTTCTGGACGACTTTCTCTCCGGTGTGAAGCGGGCCGTAGACGAGGGCATCCCGGTGCTGGGCTATCAGCACTGGTCTATCATGGACAACTTCGAGTGGTGCAGCGGTTATGGCCCCCGGTTCGGGCTGATCCACGTGGATTACAACACCCAAAAACGCACTATAAAGGACAGCGGTTGGCATTACGCCCAGATTATCCGCACGAACGGCGAGGAGCTTTGAACTCGATCATATGACAAAAACAGGCAGGGGGTTCCTGCCTGTTTTTGAAACTCCTATTGAATTTGCTGGGAGATCACATGAATCTTCCCCGGTTCGGAGCGTACTCACGGGACAGGATGTCCCCCATCTCCTCCGGCGTCTCCCGGCATCCACCGGCGATCCACTCCCGCAGCATGGAGGCCAGACCCGCCTTGAAAAATGTCTGGTGGTAGCGCAGCTCATTTTCCGAGGTAAACCCCATCTCCCCCGCCAGCCGCTCCACATTCCGCAGGGCGACATCGCCCAGAGCGGCATTGAAAAGGCGGCTGTCCCGGCACCGGTCGAGATACACCCGATAGAAGTCCCGGTGCTCCCCCACAAAGCTGAAAAAGCGTGTGAAGCGCCGGCCGATGTTCCACTCATCCTTCCCAGAGGAAAAGAGCTCCCCCAGATACTGAGACAGTCTCCTGTCGATCTCCACCATAAGAGCGTACACGTCGGTGAAGTGGAGGTAGAAGGAGCTTCGGTTGATGTGGCAGACAGCGCACAGCTGGCTGACGGTAATCTTTTCCGGCTCCCGCTCCTTGAGCAGGGACAGAAATGCGTCAACGATCCTGTCCTCCGTCTCCTGAAACCGCTGGTTATTGGGCGTGTTCATATGTCCTCCATTAAAACTACATATGATGTGATATTGATGGTTGAACCTCCGAGCCTATGGGGCTATACTTGGATTATAAACACAACAGCCGTTGTTGTAAAGCCTAAAAAGGGGGAATTTTAATGGATCGCAATCAGGAGACGCTGGAAAAGGGCTCCTTTGGGAAGCTCCTTCTGACGCTGTGCGTCCCGGCCATTGTCATCATGCTGGTGACGGTGATCTACAACATGGCGGACATCTTTTTTATCGGCAGGACAAAGAACGAGGACATGATCGCGGCGGTGTCTCTGTGCTCCCCCATGTTCTCCATCTTATCCGGCCTCGGGACGCTCTTCGGAAGCGGCGGATGTACCGCTGTCTCCCTGGCGCTGGGGCGCGGGGACCGGGAACGGGTGCGCAAGATCTCCGCTCTCTGTTTTTACGGCTCCCTGGCGCTGGGGGCGGTGTTCCTGGCGGCGGTGCTGGCGTTCCTCTCCCCGGTGTGCCGTGTGCTGGGGGCAGACGAGGCAACCCTGGGCTTCACGCGGGACTACCTGCGGGTCATCGCCCTTGGCGCGCCGGTGATCCTGTTCTCCAACGTGTATATGAACCTGATCCGTGCCGACGGCGCGGCCAGGGCATCCATGATGGCAAACCTGGCCGGAACCTTCACCAATATTGCCCTGGATCCGGTCTTCATTCTCCTTTTCCACATGGGTGTCACCGGCGCCGCCATCGCCACGGTGCTGGGAAATACGGTCAGCGCGGCAGTCATCCTCAGGCACTGCCTGAAAAGTCCGGCCTGCTGGTCCTTCCGACTCCGGGATGTGACCTTCAAGCGGGAGGTGGCGCTGCCGGTGGTGACGCTGGGGCTTCCCATGGCCTTCAGTACCATCCTCATGAGCGTCAGCCACATGTTCTCCAACAACCTGATGATGGACTACGGCTCCGCCGCCATGTCCGCCCAGAGCGTTGCCGGGAAGATCAACATGCTCATCTCCATGACCGCCATGGGCCTGTGCATCGGGATGCAGCCGGCCATCTCGTATAACTACGCCCGTGGGAACAGCGACCGTACCGGCCAGATCGTCAAAAAGACCGCCGTCACCTGTGTGGCGGTGGGGAGCATACTGACGGCGGCGTGCTTCCTATTTCGGGACAGACTGATTTTAGCTTTCATCGACAGCGAAAATGTGCTGGAGCTGGGCCGGTTCATGCTGACGGCCTCCCTGGTGATGGGTCCCTTCTACGGACTCTACCAGCTTTGCGCCACCTATCTCCAGTCCACCGGCAAGGCGGGGTACGCCACCTTCGCGTCCCTTCTCAACAAAGGCGTCATCTTCCTGCCCGTGCTCTTCATACTCCACGCCGCCTTCGACCTTCGCGGCATTGCCTGTACCGCTCCGGTGACGGACGCGCTGAGCCTCGTCGCCGCCTTCCTTCTGTGCCGCTTGGCGGAACGGAAAGATACTGCCGAGCGAGCGCAACCGGAGCTGAGGCAGTAGAGAAACAAATGACACTTCAAATGGATGTTCCTCAATAAAGAAAGGATTGACAAACATGATCTTTCAGCTGAATATGAAAATGGAGGATTTACTTGAAAATAAGCAGGCTTCCGCAGCCCTGGAGCGCGTCTTCCCCGGTCTTGGGAATATGGCCCGTAAAAACGCACAGGCCCTCCATCTGTCTGTTGAACAGCTCGTGCGGTATGCTCATATCCCACAGGGCGATGCTTTGCTGCCGGAGCTTGGAAAGCTTCTGGAAGAATTGAACACCCCGGAAAACGCCATAAGCCCTCGTGAGGCACAACTCATACAGCGCTTTTTGGAGTTTGATGCCGAGGATCGGCGCAGGCTTCTTCCGGGCACAGTCCACAGTCAGGCCGTCCTCTATCCCGGCAAGCCCTGGCTGGACACCAAGGGAGAACGTATTCAGGCCCATGGGGGCGCGGTGTTTTTTGAGGACGGAGTCTACTACTGGTACGGGGAGAACAAAGAACACACCGACGGAAAAAACGGCGTCTGGACCTGGGGTATCAAGGTCTATTCCTCCACAGATCTTATGAATTGGAAAAATCTCGGTTTTCTCATCCCACCTGTGTTGGATGACCCCAACTCCCCTCTCTTCCCCGCCAAACACCTGGATCGTCCTCACATTCTCAAGTGCCCAGCCACAGGGAAATATGTATGCTGGATCAAAATTTCCGGCCCCAGCTCAGTGTTTACAGTCTGGCAAGCGGACCGGCTTTTGGGTCCCTATTCTCTGATTGAGGAACAGTACACTCCCGGCGGCCGCGCCATCGGTGATTTTGATCTAATTGCGGATGAGGCCACCGGGAAAGGATATCTTTATTTTGATGCCGATCATCGGAGCATCCTCTGCATGGAGTTGGAGCCCGACTACCTCCACGCGGCCAATGAGAAGGCCGTCAGCTACCCGGACCTCCACCCGCCTTTCACCAGGGAAGCCCCAGCCCTCTTTGAGCATGAAGGCAAAAAATATATGCTTACCAGCGGCATGACCGGCTATGTTCCCAACCGCTCCGACAGCGCATGGGCGCAGACCTGGGACGGCGTCTTTAGGAGCATCGGAGATCCCCATCAGGATGACAGTTCCCACGCCTCCTTCAACAGCCAGATTTCAAAAATCTTCCGTATCCAGGGAACAAATCAGTGGATAGCCATGGCGGACCGCTGGCTTCCGAAATATCCGGTGGATGCCCGGCTGGCAGACCTGTTTACCCGCGTCATCGCCAGCTCCCAGGACCCGGAGCACTACCACGCCACCCCGGAGGAGCGTCAGGAGGTATACGCCGGAAACGTGATTGAAACCGCCCGCACGGAGATTGCCGATTACGTGTGGCTTCCCATCACCTGGGATGGAGATTTGCCCCGTATCCGTTGGCAGGACAGGTGGAGACCGTAACCATATAAGGAAAGCACCCCGGCAGATGCCGGGGTGTCGCTTTTTTCATTTCACGGAAAAACCGCGTTTCAAATCACCGAAAGGGCCTTGGCGGCGGTATCGGCCAGCTCCGGCTTTCCGAAGCGGGCGGAGAGTTCCTTGAAAGAGAGGGTCAGGAGAGATCCCTCCACGGAATCGATGCCGGGAACAAGCTCCCTCAAGGCTTTCCCGCCCTCGATGTCAGAAAGGATCTGCCACACGGGCATATCGACAGAAAGGCCGCGTGTCATGGGGCGGGTGGTCTCGTAGGTGAACTCGTAAGTCCCGCCGTGCAAGACGTGTCCGGCGGTGTAGGCGCTCTCCGGGGCCCAGGGCAGGGCCAGCTCCGCCTCGCACCCCTCGGGTACGGTGACGGAAAGGGTGACGTGGCTTAAGTCCGGGCACTGCCAGTGCACCTCATAGAGGCCGGAGGCGGAGTCGTAGGCGGTGTCCAGCCGTCCCAGCCGCCTGTCCGGCACCGGGTGGAGCTTCACCCGGCGAAATCCCGGCTCTACGGGCTCCAGCCCCGCGCACCAGCGCCAGATCCACTCCGCTATGGAGCCGTAGGCGTAGTGGTTCAGGCTGTTCATGCCAGTGGAGGACATATGTCCGTCGGGATCCACGCTGTTCCACCGCTCCCAGACGGTGGTGGCGCCCATCTTCACCTCGTAGAGCCAGCCGGGCAGATCCTCATTCAGCAGGAGATCGTAAGCCTCCTGAACCATTCCCAGCTCCGACAGGGTTGGGCAGAGAAGCGGCGTGCCCACAAAGCCCGTCTGGAGCTTGCCATTAGACCACTGGAGGCGCTCGCGAAGTCCCGCCTCGGCCTTCTCGCGGTTCGGGTGCAGGTCGAAGGCCAACGTCAGCAGATGCGCCGTCTGGGTATTGACGCAGCAACGACCCGTGGGGCTGTAATATTCTCGAATAAGGTCATCGCGGACTCTTCCGGCCAAATCGTCAAACCGTTCCGCGTCCTCTCCCCTTCCCAGCACCCGCGCCGCGTTTGCCGTCAGGCGGGCGGAGCGGATCAGGTACGCGGAGGCGATAAAGGCCTCGTCCGTACCGCCGCGCACAGCGTCCGCCGCCCTGGGGCCGTCCAGCGCCACCCAGTCCCCGTAGTGGAACTGGGTAAGCCACGTTCCATTGTCATATTCCTTCGCGCAGTAATCGGTCCAGGCCGCCATGCCCTTAAAATGAGCCTCCAGCAAGGCCCTGTCCCCGGTGAAGGTGTAGACCGTCCAGGGAATCACCGTGGCGGCGTCGCCCCAGGCGGTGGCGGCGCTCTCAAGGCCGAAGGCAGGAACTGTGATGGGCACCATGCCGCCGCGCTTTGCCTGCTCCATGTTCACATCCGTCAGATATTTGTGCAGGAAGGCGGCGCAGTCGGTGAAGTAGCTGGCCGTAGGCGCGAACACCTGGGCGTCCCCGGTCCAGCCCATGCGCTCATCCCGCTGGGGGCAGTCCGTGGGCACGTCCAGATAGTTGCCCCGCTGGCCCCACATGACGTTCTCGATGAGGCGGTTCACAAGCGCATGTCCCGTAGTCAGCGTGCCGATCTGCGGGATATAGGAGTGGACCACCAGGGCGGTGAAGTCCTCCGGCCTGATCTCCGCGCCCTCCACTTTTACATAGCGGTACCCGTAAAAGGTGAATTTTGGCTCAACGCTATGCTCCTCGCCGTCGGAGGTCCAGAAATATTCCGCCTTCGCCGAGCGCAGATTGTCCCGGTAAAAATTCCCATCCTGCATGTGCTCGCCAAACTGGAGGTGCAGGGTCTCGCCCTCGGGGATATGGACGCGCAGTCGGAAAATGCCGGTCATGTTCTGGCCGATGTCGAAGACCGTCTCCCCGGCTGGCGTGTGGAGCACCTCCTTGACGGGCAGCTCCTGCCACACCTTCACCGGCGGGCTCAGGCGGGCTCTCAGCGGGGCTTTCGGGGCCTCAGCGGGCGACGCGGGCACCGGCGCGGTCTCTGGCAGGGTCATGTCCACGTGCTCCCCGTCGTAGATGTTGGAGAAGGTGATGTTTCCCCGGGTGACAAGCCAGCTTTCGTCGGTGCCGATGACATCCTCCGTGCCGTCCTCATATCTTATGTCAACCTCCGCCAGGAGCTTCCAGTCGTCCCCATAGTACCCTGCCTGTCCGGGCTTGGAGACAAAGCCGAAGCGCCCGGAATACCAGCCGTTGCCCAGCTCCACGGCCAGGGCGCCGCCGTTTTTCAAGGCGTCCGTCACGTCGTACGTCTGGTACTGCACCCACTCGTGATAGTCGTTGCAGAAGGGGGTCAAATATTCGTCCCCCACCTTCGCGCCGTCGATCCGCGCCTCATAGAGGCCCAGGCCGCAGAGGTAGAGCCGCGCTGAGGCCACCTGGCCGCGCACATCGATGCGCTTTGAAAAAATGGGGTGCCGCGCCTCCGCCCGGTCACAGCCGATCCATTGGGCCCGCCAGGACTCGTCCATTTTCGCTGTCTCGAACCAGTTGATCGGCCCGTCCGCCACACGCCAGAAATAGCGCGTTCTCGGCATCATCTCCAGCTCCGGCTGGGCGCAGAGCGAGTCAAGTATTTCTTCGCCGGAATCGTATACAAGATCCCGAAGCGCCGCGTCCCGGGCGATCAGGAGCCGCCCGTTTCCGCCCTTCCAGGTGAAGACGGGTTTTCCCAGATCGAACCCCAGGGGATTTTCCAGATGGTTTACCTTGCAATCGTATATCGCCATAGTCCTTCCCTCACTCCAAAATATACTTTTTCAGCGCCTTGAAGACGGGCGCGTAGCCGCCGGCGTAGATGTGAACGCCCTCCACGGTGATGTCCGCCCGAAGATTGCCGCGCTCGTCCTTCAGGCCGTCGTTCACGTCGATATAGCTGAACCCAAACGCCTCCGCCAGCGCTTTCACCTTCCTGTTTGTGTCGTCAACGGCGGCGTTAGTACGGGTGGAGGCCCAGACGGGCGGCTCCGGCAGGTCGTGGTTCACCGGGTAGTAGGCCATGACGTAGACCTTCGCATCCGGCAGCCGCTCCCGGATGCGGTCCATGATCTCCCGGTAATTCGTAAGAAGCCGCTCCTGCCAGCGCTCCCCGAAGGTCTCGGCGTTTATGTCGTTGGTGCCGATGTTCAAAAAGAGCTTTTTGGGCTCCAAGTCAAAGAGAACCGTGTCGATCTCCCGCAGAAAATCGTCCGTGGTGAACCCGCCGATGCCCCGGTTGTAGACGGTCACGGGAAGTCCGGCGCTCAGGCAGTACTCCGTCACGGGGAACTGCTCCATCAGGGACGAGCCCGTGAAGAGAATCTGTCCCTTGCGGGCGAAGCGGTTCATCTCCCGAAAATTGCGGACTTTTCTCTCCTGCTCGCTTTTTTGTCCCCTTTGCATCATATCGCCCAGGTACATAAGCTTCTCCAAAAGCTCCTCCCGTGTGGCGTTCTGCAAGCCAAACATATCGTTGTCCATTTTATTTCGCCCCCGTAACAGCGTTATTTTTGATGACCTGGGCATACCACCGGGCGCTGTCCTTGGGGGTGCGGGCCAGAGTATTATAATCCGTCCGGCAGATGCCGTAGCGGCATGTGTATCCCGCGGACCACTCAAAATTATCCAAAAGGCTCCAAAGGAAGTACCCCCGCACGTTCGCCCCGGCCTCGATGGCCCGGGCAAGGCGCGTCAGGATGTTTTCAAGGTATTCGATGCGGTCAAGGTCGTGGACAATACCGTTTTCATCCGGCGTCTCCATGGTCCCCGGCATCCCGTTTTCCGTGATATAGATGGGGATTTGGAGCTGAAATTTGTTTTTGAGGATGTCCAGCACGTCAAAGAGGGCGTCGTAATCCCAGCCCTCCCGGACGCTCTTCTGGAAGTTCCCGCCCTGGTCGCCGGTGAGCTCCACCTTGCAGTCCGCCCGGTCATAGATGGCGTTATAAAAGTTGAGGCCATAGAAGTCCAGAGGCTGGCGGATGGTCTCAAAATCGCCGGGGAGGATCTGGGGATAGATTCCCTTCTCCCGCATGTACCTCTCGTGGAGCTGGGAGTAACCGCCCAGGAAAAGGGGGGTTAGGAACATCCCGTACCCCTGCGTCTCGTTCTGGAGCCGCGCCAAAAGGCAGTCGTCGGGATCATCAGGCCTGTCCGGGTAGTGGTGCCAGACGTCCACGGTGATACCGATCTGCGCGTTTGCAAAGCCATAGGAGCGAAACAGCTTCACCGCCTCCCCGTGGGCCACCAGGAGATGATGGAGGCACTGGCGGGCGTATTTCTCATTGCGGAGTCCCGGCGCGAAGAAGCCCAAGGCGTGGCCCACATAAATTGCGATGGGCTCGTTGAAGGTGATCCACATGTCCACGTCATCGCCGAAATTGTCAAAGAGGACTTTTGCGTACTCCAGATACCAGTCCACGAACGCCCGGTTTCCAAAGCCTCCCATGTTCTGCAGATCCTGGGGCAAATCCCAGTGATAGATGGTGGCGCAGGCGCAGATGCCGGCCTTTTTAAGCGCCGCCAGAAGGCTTTTGTAGTAGGCGATGCCCGCCTCGTTCACCCGATCCGTCCCCTCCGGCAAAATGCGTGACCAGGAGAAGGAGAAGCGGTAGGCCTGTATACCCAGGCTCTTCATGAGCTCCACGTCCTCCGGCCAGCGGTGGTAGGCATCACAGGCCACATCGGGTGTGTCCAGGCCATAGCGGTGGGTGAACACGTCCCAGATGGACGCCCCCCGCCCGTCCTCCTTTGCCGCGCCCTCCACCTGGGCAGCGGCGGTGGCCGTACCCCAGAGGAAGCCCTGGGGGAAGAAAGCTGTTTTCATGCGCTCACCCCTCCGCAACGGCCAGCACGGCCATATTTTCCCGTCCCGGAAGCTTTACGGTATACCTTCCCGAAACGCCCCTTGCCGCCGTCTCGTCCGTCATGTTCCAGATGTCCAGCACACGAATGGTGTAGGTCCTGTCCTCCGGCAGCTCCAGGGTGTCCCTGGTGATGGGCCGGGTGTCGTGGAAGCGGAGGTACACGTCCGTGCCGATATGGCCGTACCAGCCTATCTCGGAGCTGGCGTAGGAATCGGCGTCCGGGCTTTTGGCCAAGGCCTGGGCAAATACGTGAAAGTGCTTGGGAAGGCTCTCAAGGGCCGCCTCTCTCTCCTCCTCCGACGACCTTATAGCCTTCAAAAGGCGCGGGAGAAAGGTGGGCTCCCCCTCCAGCTGTCCCGGCAGGGACTCAATGATTTTTCGGCAGAACCCGATCCGCGCCGGGCTCTCCCCGTGGAGGACGCCGCCCTTGGCCCACCAGAGCACGTCGTCGTCCGAGTAGAAGGTCTCCCCGTGGGTGCAGTAGGCCCCCTGGGAGACGCACCGCCAGAAGCGGCGAACCATCTCCTGCCCGGTAATGGAACCCCAGAAGGGCTCGATGTCCCCCTCATAGGCGCACTCGTCGATGAGCACGGGCTTGCCGGCAAACCGCTCCTGCCACACGGGCAGACGCAGAAGATCCTTGGTCTGGATGGATGCGTGAGTGATGCGGGGGCGGTTGGCGTCCCAGACGTTGAAGATGTTGTGGCAGGAGAGGGGGTGACCGTAGGGATCATGGTCGGAGACAAAAGCCTCGATGTCCTGCCACTCCTCCACAGTTCTGGCTGTCAGCTCGTACTCGTTGGCAAGGCTCCACCAGATGTTGGGAAAAGCCGCCAAACGACGGGTCAGGTAGTCGAGATACGTCAAATCCTTCTCGTGCCCCATTCCGTTGAAGCCCCAGCGGTCATAGGGATGGAATAAAATGAGGTCGACCTGGATGCCAAGGCTGTTCAGACGCCGAAGGCCCTCCTCAAACGCGTCCCAAAAGGCAAAGCAGGGCCGGGAGGTGTCCCAGGCGCCGTCCGCGTTTTTCTCAAAGGCGTAGTGATCCGGCTCGTTTTTGTTGAAGTCATAATCCTTGGGAAACACGCACAGCCGCACCTTGTTGAAGGGCGCGGCGGCCAATGTCTCAAAGGTCTGTTCTATGAGTTCTTTTGACTGGTGCAGTAAGGCATAGACGGTGGTGCCGAAGGGGTGGAAGGGCATCCCGTCGGCGTAGGCAAAACCCCTGCCCCGAGCTCTCACCTGGCCGTGGGTGCTGGCCGGAGCGCAAATCTCCCTGCCCTCACCGGTAACGGCGCCGGAGACGCGCCAGGTATACTCCCCCGGCTCCATGGGCAGAAAGCGGATCTTGTATACGCCCTCCCCGGCGTAAAAGCCCGGAACGGTCACCGTTTTTCCCTCATGGGTGAATTCCGCCCGCACGTCCGCCCGCGCCCATTTTTCCTGAAGCTCCTCCCCCCGGAAGGAAAGTTCAAACGTCTCATACTGTCTCATAAGCGGCCTCCTTTTTTGAATCAGCTATAACTTTTTTAGACTATTTTATCATATAAGTTGGAGCGTCGTCTATGCAGATTTCCGACAATTCCTGCGCAAAAGCCGTTAAGGTGAGGGAAGTCGAACCTGCGCCGCTCCCCTCACCTTATAGATTATAAATTCGCGAAGACCCGCATGGCCCGCTCCGCGTCCGCCGCCATAGCCTGCTCGGCCTCCAGCGCCAGGTCGTGGAAGAAGGTCACATCCTCCCGCTCCAAAAGCTCCCTTACCGCCGTAACGCCGGCGCGTGACATATAGCTGTAATAATTGATTTTCCGAAGACCGTATCGGATACCGGTGCGGTAGTCCTCCGGGGAGACGCCGCTGCCGCCGTGCATCACCAGGGGCAGGCCCGTTTTCTCCGCTATGACCCGGACACGCTCCAGATCCAGCACGGGCTTTGATTTGTAGATCCCATGGGCGGTACCGAAGCTGGGGGCAAAGGCGTCGATGCCCGTCTCCCGGCAAAATTCCACCGCCTGATCGGGGTCTGTGTAGACGGGCCCTCCGCCCGTGGTGCCGCCGCCCTCACGGGATGCCAACGCCCCCAGCTCCGCCTCCACGCCGCAGCCCACCGCGTGGGCCATCTCCACGGCTTTTGTCGTGTTGGCGAGATTCTCCTCATAGGGCAGAAGGCTCCCGTCGTACATGACTCCGGTGTAGCCCAGCTCCAGCGCCGTTTGCAGATACTCCAGCGTCTCACAGTGATCCAAATGGACGCAAACCGGTACTCTGGCGCGTCTGGCCGCGTCCAGCATCACGGGGCCGATCCTTGCGAGGGGCGACACCTCCTCGTGGAGCTGGGCGTGGGCCAGGATCACCGGCACGTCCAACTTTTCCGCCGAGGTCACCACCGCGTTGACGCACTCTAAATTCGGCGTGTTGAAGGCGCCCACGGCGAATTGTTTTTCCCGCGCGATTTTCAATATCTCTACAAGGTTTACAAGCATGATTACACCTCCGCAAGTCCCTTAAGGAACGATATGACCCGCTCCATCACCGCGTCCTGATAGATGAGGTCGTCCCCGTGTCCCGCGCCCTCGATGTAGACAAACTCCGCCGGGATGCCGTGGGACGTAAGCGCGTCGTACATCTGGCGGCTCTGAACCGGATCCACAACGATATCGGCGGTGCCTTGAAGGATGAGGAAAGGCGGGGTCTTTCCGGAGACCAGGCACGCGGCGCTGGCGCTCTCCGCCCGCTCCTTTGTGTAACCAGGCCCCAGCAGGGCCTCCACGAGCCAGTACGGGAGGCCGGTGGAGGGTGGGATGGGTTCTGTGGGGAGCTTCACAAGGCCATAGACGTCCACAACGCCCTGAACGGCGCTGCTCACGTCTGTGTGTTCGCCCACATCCAGCCCCGGCGCGTCTCCGGTGACGCCCAGAAGACTGGCCATGGTGCCTCCCGCGGATTCGCCCATGGCGAAGATGTGCTCCGGGTCGATGCAGTATCTGTCCGCGTTGGCCCGGAGGAACCGAACGGCAGCCTTCACGTCCTCCAGTTGGGCAGGAAACTGAGCCTGGGAGCTTACGCGGTACTCCACACTGGCCACAACGAACCCCGCGTCCGCGATGCGCACCATCTCCGGCAGCCAGACGGCGGTATCCACGTCCATGAACCCGCCGCCGCAGACCCACACCAGGCACGGAAGCGGCCTGTGTCCCTCCCGGTTTTTTGGCATGATGATGTCCATTTTAAGCTGATCCCAGGTGGCGTTAAACCAGCCGGGGACCGTGGCGAATACCACGCCGGGAACCAGGGACAGCACGTCCCGCCGGTGTTCTATCTTCACAGTCTCGATCATTTTCTATCCTCCCTTTCGATCATTCTGATTTTTACGGAATAAGCGGCCGTCTCTCCGGGCGTCAGGAATTTGAGTCTCCCGCTTTTGCGCATGGCGCCCCGCCCGTCCGGGGTACAGTTGCCGCACTCCAGGCCCAGGACGTAATCCCGGACGCCCATCATCTTCCACTCCACAAAGCCGTCCAGCTTTTTGGCGTCAAAGGCGATCTCCAGTCCTATCCCCAGCTTGGGCTGCCAAATGGCGGCAAGTCCGCGGCTGTCCGGGAAGGTGTGGTAGTAGCACCGCTCCTGATACCCCGGCGTGGGCTTTTCCATGCGCATCCAGTTCTCCATGTCCTCCGCCGCGTGACCGTCCCTTGGCGTCACGCGCTCGCTGGGAATGGTGACGACGCTCTCCTCGTCCAGAAGCGGATAGCCCATGTTCATGTGGTATAGAATCTCAACTGGCTCTACCCTGTCCCCAGTGTTGGCGACAGTGTCCTCGATTTCAAGCTCCGGGGCCGTTTTGGAGACGCGGATGCGGCGGGAAAGTCTCAGCTTTCGGTCAAAGATGGTCTCGTCGCTCATCTCGCCGTGGATCTCAAAGCAGTCCTCCCCCTCGGTCCACCAGCTGTGTTCCGCCGGGGTGTTGGCGATGGAACCGTGAAGGGGCAATGTCTCTCCCTCGTCCGTGTTGGGGCTTCCTACGTTGTTAAGACCGCAAGTGGTGAGAAAACCCGCGGTAAAGGAGCGCAGCCAGCCCGACTTCTGGTTATCGTAATAGGCCGGCGCCACATAGCCGCAGGGGGACATATAGCTTACATTGACCCCCTTGAAGCGCAGTCGGGAGACGTCACAGCACCTGTCCGGCACAACGGCCAGGTCAAGGCCGGCGGCGGTGTGGATCTCCAAGAGTCTCATTCCGTCTCCCCTGCCCCCCACCAGCCGGTGTTCCTCCACACCTTCGATTTGGGAATTATGTCCAATATACGGATTCATTGGTTCTCCTCCATCAGCGGCCTGACGACGCTGTAAAGCCGCCTGTACCGCTCGTAAATTTTCATATACCGGTCGTGGGCGTCGGGGCGTGGACAGTACGTCTCCGTCTCCCGCACCATATGGTTCGCGGCGTCCGCCAGATCCCGGAACGCGCCCACGGCGATGCCGGTAAGCATGGCGCTGCCCACAGTCCCCGCGTCGGCTGTCTCCAGCGCTGTGATGGGCAGCCCCAGAATGTCCGCCTTCATCTGCATCCAGACCCGGCTTTTCGCCCCGCCGCCAGTGGCCCGAAGACTTGTAAAGCGTATACCGGAACCCGCCAGGGCGTCAAAATTTAAGCGCATCTCGTAAGCCACGCCCTCCATGCAGGCTCGGTAAAGCTCCCCGGGGGTAGTTGCGGTGGTCAGACCCAGGATCGCGCCCTTGGAGCCTGTGTCCATATACGGCGTTGCTGCGCCGGCAAAATGCGGGAGTACCAAAAGCCCCGTGGGGCCCTCGGCAGCATATTCCGCCTCCAGCTGCGCGTTGGTTTTGCCCTGGCCGAAGGTGTCTCTTGCCCACTGGATGAGCGCCCCACCGGTGTAGGAGAAGGCGTAGGCTGCGTACTTCCCCGGCACTGCGTAGGGCACTACGGAGAAATACCCCTTAGCCATCACGCCGATGTCCGGGAGACTGTCGTAAATGGGTGTCAGGCACTCCACCGTCCCGGCCCCATCCACGGCGGCGGAGCCGTTGAAAACGCCGGCTCCCACCGCGGCGGCCACCTGGTCGTGGCTGACGGAGACGACCAGGCAATCCTGGAGGCCCGTCTTGCCCGGTAC
>CANQBA010000009.1 GCA_947589545.1 uncultured Oscillospiraceae bacterium
ATTCCTCCATGATTCTCACCTCACGCACTATTGTACCACATTTGAGGGGGAAATGGGAGGTTTTTTGACAGACTGAACTGGCGTGAACCTACGGGTTCACGCCAGTTTTTCGGTTTTTAAGGTCTTACGCTTTTCCCTCCATCTGTCGTTGCTGTTCATGGAACTGCAGGGTGTAGAGCCGGTAATAGCGGCCCTTCTTGTGCAGGAGCTCCTGATGCGTCCCCTGCTCCCGGATCACGCCGTGGGACAGGAGGATGATGTTGTCGGAGTGCTGGATGGTGGAAAGGCGGTGGGCCACGATCAGCATGGTGCCGATGTTCTTCATCTTCTCCAGGGAGTCCTGAATGAGGATCTCCGTCTCCGTGTCGATGTTGGCGGTGGCCTCGTCCAGGATCATCACCTCCGGCCGGTGCAGGATGGTGCGGGCGAAGCTGAGAAGCTGGCGCTGGCCGGCGGAGAAGTTGTTGCCCCGCTCTCTCACCACCTCGTCAAGGCCGCCGTCCAGCTTGTTGATGAAGTGGTCGGCATTGACGTACCGGCAGGCCTGCCAGATCTCGTCGTCGGTGAAGGACTCCTCCCGCAGGACGATGTTGGAACGGATGGTGCCGGAGAACAGGAACACGTCCTGGAGCATCTGGCCGAAGTGGCGGCGCAGAGAGGAGATCTTGATGTGCCTGATGTCGATGCCGTCGATGAGGATCTGGCCCTTCTGGATATCGTAGTTGCGGCAGATGAGGCTGAGGATGGTGGTCTTGCCGGAGCCGGTGGCGCCCACGAAGGCCACCGTCTCACGGGGCTTCACATGGAAGCTCACGCCCTTCAGCACCCACTCGCCGGGGACATAGGCGAACCAGACGTCTTTAAACTCAATTTCGCCCTCGATGTGCTCCAGCTCGATGGCGTTCGGCTCGTCCGTCAACTCCGGCTCCAGATCGAAGATGGAGAAAATCTTCTCCGCCGAGGCGAAGGCGGACTGGAGCTGGTTGAACTGCTCGGCCAGGGTCTGGATGGGGTTGAAGAACTTGGAGATGTACATGTAGAAGGTGACCAGCGTACCGCTCTCGATGGTCTGCCCCAGGAAGACGGTGTTCTTGATATATCCCCGCCCGCACAGGTATAAAAGGCACAGCACGGAGCTGATGTACAGCATGTACACCATGGGCCGGAAGATGCCGAAGACCAGCGTCATGTTGCGCCGGGCCACCCGCAGGCCGTTGGATTTCTCCAAAAACTCCTCCATTTTGGCGTCCTCCCGGTTGAAGATCTGGGTGATCTTGATGCCGGAGAGGTTCTCGGAGAGGTAGGTATTGATGTCGGTGGTCCTGTCCTTCACGGTGCGGAACACCCGGCGGGTGAAGACCCGGAAGATGACGGTGAACATCACCAGAAACGGGATGAAGCACAGCACCATCAGCGTGAGCTCCAGGTTCAGGATCAGCATGGCCGCCAGCACGCCCGCGATAACGAAGACGTTGCGGATCATGTTCACCAGGATGTTGGTGAACATCATGGAGATGGCGTTGGTGTCGTTGGTGACGCGGGTCACCAGCTTCCCCACGGGGATCTGATTGAGCTGGTTATGGGAAAGGCTCTCGATGTGGGTAAACAGATCCTGGCGCAGGGAGGACAGGATCTTCTGACCTGTCTTTTGCAGGACGATGGACTGGAAATAGGTGCTGATCATGGAGACGATCAGGATGCTGGCGTAGAGGCCCACGCGGACAAACAGCTCCCGGAGCTCAAAGTCGTCCTTGATCACCGTCTCGATGTCGCCCACCAGAATGGGGGAGATGATGTCGTAGGCGATGGACACCATCATCATCAGGAGCACCGCCAGGAAGCTTTTCCAGTAGGGCTTGGCGTAGGGCAGCATGCGGGCCATGATCTCTCCGTCCGGCACGTTCCGGTCGAAGGTGACGGCGGCCTTTTTGTGCTTCAACGTGGCGTAGGCGGCGATGAACAGCAGGGAGAAGAACCCCACCACGGCGCCCACGATATACAGCGGCGCGAACTCACTCATTCCGCTCGCCTCCCTCCTCCTCAAGCTTCTGGAGATCCACCATATGCTTGTACGCCGGGCAGGAGGCGATCAGCTCCTCGTGACTGCCCACGGCCGCCAGCTCCCCGTCCTCCAGATAGAGGATCTTGTCCATCCGCTCGATGGTGGAGATGCGGTGGGCGATGAGGATGGTGGTCTTCCCCTCCCGGGTCTTTTTCAGATTTTCCAAAATGGTCTTCTCCGTGCTGGTATCCACAGCGGAGACGGAGTCGTCCAAAATCAGGATGGGCGCGTCCTTCAAAAGGGCGCGGGCAATGGAGATCCGTTGCTTCTGTCCGCCGGAGACGGTGACGCCGCGCTCCCCCAGCACCGTTTCGTACCCCTCCGAAAATTCCCGGATGTTGTCGTCCACGTCGGAGAGGACGGCGGCCTCGGCCACCTTCTCCATATCGGGCTTGCCGTTGGTGAAGGCGATGTTCCGGGCGATGGTGTCGGAGAAGAGGAAGTTGTCCTGGGGCACGTAGGCGCAGGCGGCCCGCACGTCGTGGATCTTTACGCCGTTCACGTCATGCCCGTCCACAAAGACGGTGCCGTCCGGCACATTGTAGGTGCGCAGGATGAGATCCACCAGCGTGGTCTTCCCCGCCCCCGTGCGGCCCACAACGCCCACGCTCTCCCCCGCGCGGATCCGGAAGGAGACGTCCTTCAGAACGTCGTACTCCCCGCCGGGGTAGCGGAAGGTCAGGTGCTTGAACTCGATATCCCCCCGGACGTTCCGGAGCTCCGCGACGCCCTCCCGGTCGATCACGTCCTGCTTGGCGTTCAAAAGCTCGCTGACGCGTTTCAGGGACGCCTTGCCCCGGCTGGTCATATCGATAAGCTCCGAGACGGCCATGATGGGCCAGACGATGGCGTTGAAATAGCCTATGTACTCCACCAGCTGTCCGGCATTGAACACCTTCTCATGCACCAGCCACCCGCCGTAGCCCAGCACCACGCAGATGACCGACTCCACAAAGAGCGTCACCAAAATGCGCAGCAGCACCGAGGCGCGGGTAAAGTCCACGTTGGCCTTCTCGTTTTCCTGATTGAGCTTTTTGAAGGCCCACAGTTCCTTTGTCTCCTTGACGAAGGCCTTGATGACGGCGATGCCGGAGAAGGATTCCTGGGAGAAGTCCGAAAGCTTGGAAAAGGCCGCCTGCCGGATATCCCACTTCTTCTCCATATAATGGCCCACCACGGTGCTGATGCCAAAGAGGAACACCATGGGGATCAGGGAGAAGAGCGTCAGCGTCCTGTCCATCTTGAACATCTTGAGGATGGACAAAATCCCCAGCATCAGCGCGTCGGCCAGCATCAGAAGACCGTTGCCGTAGCAGTCCTGAATGGTGTCCAGGTCGTTGGTGAAGAGGCTCATCAGATCCCCCACCTTATGGACCTGATAGTACTGCTGAGACAGATCCTTGCAGTGGTCAAACATGCTGTTGCGGATCTCCGCCTCCACCCGCACGGCGGAGCCGAAGAAGCAGATGCGCCACAAAAACCGCCCGAAGACCATACTGATGACCACCACCAGCATGGGCAGGCAGATCTCGTCCAGCAAAAAGTCCATGTCGAAGGTGCGCATAACGCCGTCCAGCATCACCTGGCCGTCGTTCATGCCGTTGACCACCATCTGATAGAGCCTCGGCACCACCAGCTGCATGTAGTCCACCACGCCCAGCGCCAGCAGGCCCAGCAGTAAGAGCGGCCCGTACTTGATGTAATATTTGTTGATGTGCTTTCCGAATATCATTTCCTGTCCCTCAACGTAAATGTGCTTATCCCACAGAAAAATCCCCGCCGGAAGTCCGCAGGGATTTGTATTATAGCATAATCAAATGCGCTTTTCCAGACTTTTTTCAAAAAAATGTTTGCGTTTCTTGCTGAAAAACAGTAGATCTGCGGTATAATTTTCAGGCAAAAGGCCGCCTCCCGGTTTTCGCCGGGAGGCGGCGCGGTTCTTTATCCTTTTGTCTTATGGGTTATTGACGATCCCGGCGAAAACGGGGACGCCGTTGTTCGTGACCGTGAAGAGGAAGGGCCGGTCAAAGGTGATGTCCACCTCGTCGTCGGGCGGTTCGGCGGAGCCGCTCATCACCGCCACCGTATAGGCCGCGCCCACACAGCCCTCCTCGTCGATGCTCACCCGGGCCGCGTGGAGGATCTGAGAGAGGAAGACGTTGTTTTCCGGCGTGAGGCCCTCCCCCATGACGGGGGAAAAATTGGCCTTCGCCGGGTCGAACACCTCCGCGACCCCCAGGGCCTTCAGCTTCGGCCCGATCTCGCCGTTCTCCGTCACGTCGAATTTGGGCAGGGACAGGTTGACCTTCAGATATTTGCTCCCCACCGCGTCCCTGTCCACCGTGTCCGTCAGATAGCTCACGGCGGCGGGGTCGGCCAGGATCTCCTCTATGCTGACGCCCTCGTCCGGGAGCAGCAGCCGCATGGTGCCGCCGTACTTAAAGTCTTGCCTCACGGCGGAGAATTTCTCCGACCAGGAGTACCACGCGTCGGAGCTGTTGTGCATGAATTCACACGCCGTATCCCCGGCGGGGGCGTGAAACACGCCGGTATCCGTTTTTTTGGGGTTGAAGCCGGCGTCCCACTTGTCCTCGAAAAGCACCGTCGTAGCCAGAGCCAGGGCGGTATCCGCGTCCAGATCCACCCCGTTCGCCGCGTCCTCCAGGAGCCCGCCGGTGTGGGCGTTCAGCCATTTTTGCAAAAAGCCGTTATAGTCGCCGCCGCCCATCTCCCCCCGGTAGGAGGAGGCGTAGTAGCTCTCCGCCAGGCGTTCCAGGGGCGCGGTCATATAGTCTGTGTCGTCCCGGAGCCACACTGACGCGGCCAGCCCCAGGGTGTAGCTGCCGTCGTCGTTATAGAGGGCGTTCCACACCCGGTTGGCTTGGGCCCGCAGGGCCTCCACGCTGTCCGCGCCCAGGGCGTCCAGAATCTCCTGCCGGCTCGTCCCCTCCGTGATCTCCGACAGCATCCCCAGCGCCAGATAGACGCTCACCGGTGAGCAGACGGTGTTGCCCTCCCCTGCGCCCGTCAAAAGGGCGGGCACCAGTCTGCGCTCCCAGACCGCCAGGGCGTCCCACTCCTCCTGGGTCAGCTGCCGTGCCAGGAGAGCCTCCAGCCAGGCGTGAAACTGCTCCTCGTTCACTTCCAGGCCAAGGTCGTCCATCTCCGGGTACCGGGGCCGCTCCGGGTATATTGCCTCCGCCAGCGTCTCCGCCTCTCTGCCGGAGGGGGTGGGGCCGCCGGGATTTCCGCCCCGCTGTCCCGCCAGGATCGCCACGCTCCCGGTGATGAGCGCCACCGCCAGCACCGCCGCCAGAGCGGCGGACCAGCGCCTTCTCTTTTTCGTCTTCTTTGCGTTATCGATGAGGTCGTCACGGATATGCGTGACGCCGTCGTACAGATCTTCAGGCTTCATTGGTAAACTCCTCCTTCTCCAGGATCTCCCGCAGGGCGAGGCGCAGACGCCGGAGCCGCTGGGCCAGGGTGTTGGCCCGCTCCCCCGCGTCCCGTGCCAGCTCCTCCAGGCTCTCCCCGTAGAAATAGCGGCGGACAAACAGCGCCCGGTCCCGCTCCGGGAGGGTGTCCAGCCACCGGGAGAGGATACGTCCCAGCTCCCGGCCCTCGATCTCCCGCTCCACGTCCGCCCCGCCGGGGATGGCCTCGGCCAGCTCGTCAAGCTGGGCCTCCAGGGCCGCGTAACGCTTTTCCGCCCGGTTTTTCCGAAACCGGGAGATGGCCAGGTTCCGCGTCAGCCGCCCTAAAAACGCCTTCAGGGACTCCGGCCTCTCCGGCGGGATGGCGTTCCAGGCGGCCAGATACGTGTCCGTGACGCACTCCTCCGCGTCCCGCCGGTCGTCTAAGAGACGGGAGGCCAGGGCGGTCACAAACCCGCCGTATTTGGCTCTCGTCTCCCCGATGGCGCTCTCGTCCCGGTCAAAATAGAGCTTTACGATCCGGCTGTCCTCCACGCGCCCACCTCCCCGCTCTTTGGAATCGTGTATGCTCGACGGCCCGTCACCCTCCAAGTCGCAAACCGGGGACGGATATGACAGATTTTCTTTAAAAATCCCCCTCCGCCTCCAGAAGCGTCCTCAGCTTATCCAGCGCCTTCTTCTCGATGCGGGAGACATAGGAGCGGGAGATGCCCAACTTTTCCGCCGTCTGCTTCTGCGTAAGTCGCGGCCCGCCCAGAAGGCCGTAGCGGAGCGTCACCACCTGCCTCTCCCGGGGCTCCAGACCGTTCTCCACAAAATACCGGAGCCGCCCGTAGACCTCCTGGGAGCTGAGCCGTTCAAAGACGTCGTCCTCGGTGCAGATGACGTCCATCAGGGAGAGGTCGCCCCCGTCCCCGTCCCCGTCGATGGAGTCGGACAGGGATAGATCTCCGGCGCTCTTGCGCTGGCTTCGGAAATACATCAGGATCTCGTTTTCAATGCACCGGCTGGCGTAGGTGGCAAGCCTGACCCCCTTGTCCGGCCTGTAGGTGGAGATCCCCTTGATGAGGCCGATGGTGCCGATGGAGATGAGGTCGTCCTGATCTCTGGTCCTGGTGTAATATTTTTTCACAATGTGCGCCACCAGGCGCAGATTGTGCTCGATAAGGGTGTTCCGGGCCTCCTGATCCCCGGCGGCGGCCCGCTCCAGGCACTCCCGCTCCCGCGCCTCCGAGAGGGCCTTGGGGAAGGAGCCGGCGGGGTTGGTCACCCGCAGAAGCAGGAAGGGGTAGCTGAGAAGTGAGGCGAAAGCAATAGACAGCAAGTTATATCACCACCGATCGATAATTCCTGCCTACTATATTCCGCCCGGATTTGTCCCTATTCCCCCTTTTTCCGCCCCGCTTCTCCCCTCCCGGGGCCAAATACTTTTCCGCGCTGTAGTATTATTCCAATATCCCTATAAATCGCCGCGCCCCGTCATTTTCGTCTCTTATGAGGCAAATATAACTTTAAAGCACGAAAGCAGTCTGTTTTTCCCCTGAAATCAGGAAATTTTTTTAATTTTTCGGCAGTTTTTTCAAGGAAAACTCTTGAAATATTTTAATAAATATGTTAATCTATGATTGGTTGAAGGGGATATTTCATCACGCAATGCAAAGCAATCCCTTTTTTCCGATCAATTTGCCCGCGCCAAGGCACTTTTGTGCCGTCACTCTTATGGAGGGGAGCCCCATGCCAAGCGCGGCGGGACGGGTATCTTTGATGCCCGTCCCGGGGGCGTCTCTCCGCATCTCACCCCTCTCCCCCGGCTTGTCCGGGGGAGTTTTACTGTCGGGCAAAGGCCGTCAGGCCTTTGCCCGACAAGGGGAACGTGCGGGCAGTTTTCTCTGAATTTTGCGAAATTCAGAGAAAACTGCCCTGCTGTCGCCCTGTGCGCACGGGCGTATTATTTCCAGAATTTTATCATTTTTTAAGGTTTCCCTCCTTTACCTGGCCGGCGATCCATGGTATACTTATCTGTGCGGACTTTGTCCTGTCCGCTTCCTGTTTCACACGAAAGGTGGATTCCCTTGCGAGACCTTATTCCCCGATACGCCCGCCGGCCTCTGCTCCTGATGCTCCTCTATAACTGCGGTGTCTACTGGCTGACCCAGCTCATGACCGCCGGGGCCGTCCATTACGACCTCACCCTGGGGCTCGACCGCGCCGTTCCCTTTGTGCCCTCCTTCATTATCATATATATTCTGGCCTATGTCCAGTGGGTGGCGGGGTATATCGTCATCGTCCGGGACTCCCCGGAGCGGTGCTTCCGGGTGATCTCCGGGGAGATGCTGACGAAAACCGCGTGTCTGATCTGTTTCCTGTTCCTCCCCACCGTCATGACGCGGCCGGAGGTGACGGGAACCGATTTTTTCTCCCGGGTCACCGGCCTCATATACGCCCTGGACGCCCCCGACAACCTCTTTCCCTCCATCCACTGCGTGGAATCGTGGATCTGCTTCCGCGGTATTCTGGGGGCGAAGACCGCCGGGCGCGGCTATAAGCTCTTTATGCTGCTCTTCTCGCTTCTTGTTTTCGCCTCCACGGTGCTGGTCAAGCAGCATGTACTTGTGGATGTGATCTCCGGCGTCGCCCTGGCGGAGCTGGGACAGTGGCTTGCCCGCCGCTTTCAGACGGGCCGGATCCTTCAGCGTCTCGGCGCGGGGAGGGGGCGTACAGTCTCATGAACAGCACCGGTAAATCGCCCCGCTCCAAGCTCTGGTGGTCCCTCCTCTTCTTCGCCATCGCGGGCTTCAGCGTCTATTTCATCGTCTCCCGGAGCCGGGATTTCACCCTGGCCTCCTTCTCGGAATTCATTCGCCGCGCCGACCCTCTCTGGCTTCTTTGCGCCCCGCTCGCCATGCTCGTCTACATCGTCAGCGAGGGCGAGGCGGTGCGGGCCGCCGTGACGGCCTTCGGCTTCCGCCCCAGTCACCGTCAGGCGTTCATATACGCCGCGTCTGACATCTATTTCTCCGCCATCACCCCCTCCGCCACAGGCGGCCAGCCCGCCTGCGCCTGGTTCATGATGAGAGACGGCATCCCGGTGCTCATCTCCACGGTGGCCCTGCTCATCAACCTCACCATGTACACCGCCTCCATCCTGGTGCTGGGCCTTGTGGCGCTGGTGACCCAGCCGGAGGTGATGGGCTCCTTCGGCGCACTTTCCAAGCTCCTGATCGCCGTGGGCTTCGCGGCCCAGACGGCGCTGGCGGGCTTTTTCCTCCTGCTTTTGTACAAGGAAAAGCTTCTCCACCGGATCTGCTCCGGGGCCATCCATCTGGCCTGCAAGCTCCGGCTTCTCCGCCACGAGGAGCGCCGGCAGGAATCCCTGAACCGGCACATGGAGACGTATCTGCGGAGCGCGAAAATGGGCTTGGCGCACAAAAAGGCCCTGGTGCGCGTCTTTTTCCTCAATCTTCTCCAGCGGTTCTCGGTGCTGTGCGTCCCGTTCTTCCTGTGTCTGGCCTCCGGCGGCGGCTTTGTAAGGGCCGCCAGGGTCTGGGCCGTCCAGTGCTTTACCGTGCTGGGCGCCACCTTCGTCCCCATCCCCGGCGGCATGGGTGTGTCGGACTATCTGATGCTGGACGGCTTCGGCAGCTTTCTCTCCCCGGCGGATCTGGTGGATTTTGAGCTTCTCACCCGCGCGCTCTCCTTTTACGTGTGCGTTGTGTTCTGCGGGATCGCGACGCTGGTCAAATTTATACTGTTAAAAAAGAGGGACAAAGCATGATCGGATTTTATGACTACACGGTGATCCTCACCTATCTGAGCCTGCTCTCGGCCTGCGCGGGGATCATCGTCTCCCTGGCCGGGCCCGGGCACCCCTACATAGGCACCTTCTTCCTCCTGGTCTGCGGCCTGTGCGACGCCTTTGACGGCAAGGTGGCAAGGCGAAAGAAGGATCGGACCGACGCGGAAAAGGCCTTTGGCATCCAGATCGACTCCCTCTCCGATCTTGTGGCCTTCGGCGTCCTGCCGGTAGCCATCGGCGCCGCCATGCTGCGCTGGTCCCCCATCATGCTCTGGGTGCGAGACAACGCCCCCGGCGCGGTTTACGCCGCGGTCAACGTGGCGCTGATGGCCATCCTGATCCTCTACGCCCTGGCCGCGCTCATACGTCTGGCGTACTTCAACGTCACCGAGGAGGAGCGCCAGCGGGTGGAGGGCGGCGCCCGGAAATATTACCAGGGAATGCCCGTCACCACCGTGTCCCTGATCTTCCCCTTCATCCAGCTTCTCCAGTACATCATCCCCGCCGACGTGACCATGATGTACTTCGCCACCGCCGTACTCTGCGGTCTCGCCTTCCTGATCCCCGTCCAGATCCGCAAGCCGGGCCTCCGGGGCATTTTGCTGATGGTGGCCATCGGCGCGGTGGAATTTTCCCTGATGCTGGTGGGGAGGCTCCTGAAATGACGGCCCTGGGATTCCTCTACGGCACCCTTCCGGGGCGGCTGTGTCTGAAGGCCCTGACGCGCCCCGGCCTCTCCCGGGCTGTGGGCCGTTTTCTGGACGCCCCTGCCTCAAAAATTCTCATCGACCCCTTTGTGAAAAGAGCGGGGATCGACCTGTCTCAATTCGAGTCTGACAACTTCACCTGCTTCAACGACTGCTTCTCCCGGCGGATCAAGGACGGGAACCGGCCTGTGGACGCCTCCCCCCGCGCCCTGATCTCCCCCTGCGACGGGCTTTTGTCGGTCTACGCCATCACGGAGGACACGGTTTTCCCCGTCAAGCAGTCCGCCTACACCCTGCCGGCGCTTCTGGGCGGCGACCCCGTCTATCACCTTTTTGAAAACGGTACGGCCCTGATCTTCCGGCTGTGCGTGGGCGATTACCACCGTTACTGCTATGTGGATTCCGGCGTAAAGGGCGAAAACATCCGCCTCCCCGGCGTCCTCCACACGGTTCGTCCCGTGGCCCTGGAGCGCGTGCCCGTGTTCATCCAAAACACCCGTGAGTACACGGTCATCGACTCAACCGCCTTCGGCCCCCTTGTCCAAATGGAGGTGGGGGCGCTGCTGGTGGGGCAGATCAAAAACCATCACGGCCCCGGCCCCGTCACCCGCGGTCAGGAAAAGGGCATGTTCCTCTACGGCGGCAGTACCGTTATCGTCCTTCTGGGGCGGGGTCGCGCCGCCCTGGATCCGCTCTATCCGGATCACTCCCGCCTGGGGATCGAAACGCCGGTGCGTTACGGCCAGCGGATCGGCTTCGCCACGTAACTTTTTTTAGCGCGTTCGAAAAAGACTAACCGCATTTCGAAAAAATCACAGAAAAGTACCCTTTTCGGCAGTCCGCCGCGGCTTCGCGCCGCGGCTTTTTTCTTGCTTTCAATACCATATTGTGATATACTGTCCGCATATGACGATATTTTTCGACGCGATCATTCGGAGGCGCAGGATGAAGAGAGAGAGAATCAAGCGGTGGGCGGGGCTCCTGGCGGCCCTGGCCCTGACCGCCGCCCTTACCGGCCCCGCCCTGGCCGCCGGCGGCACGATCCCGGTGGACCGGCTGGCGGCGGGAGAGGCGGCGGCGAATACCCTTTACGATATGGGCCTTCTTCGCGGTACCGGCTTAAGCGACGACGGCACGCCCATTTTCAGCCTGGAGTCCGTGGGTAACAGGGCCGACTCCCTGACCATGCTGGTGCGCCTTTTGGGCGGCGAGCCGGAGGCTCTGAGCGCCAACTACACCCACCCCTTCGGGGACTCCTATGGCTGGATGAGCCCCTATGTGGGCTACGCCTACGTCTACGGCATCACCAACGGCACCTCCCTGGGCCCCACCCAGGAGGGCGTCTACGGGGCGGGCACCTTCTCCCCCGCCGATAATATCCCCTGCCGTGACTTCGTCACCTGGATCCTCCGCGCCCTGGGCTACGCCAATGTGGACTGGGCCTCCCCCTGGGCGCTGGCGCGGGAGGTGGGCCTGTCCTACCCCGAGAGCGACGTCTTTTACCGGGCCGACATGGCGGTGACGGCCCTCTCCGCCCTGGACTGCCGGACGGTCAACGGGATCTCCCTCCGCCAGCGGCTCATCAGCTCCGGCGTGATCCCCGACGACTCCCCGGCGGAGACTCCCGACCCGCCGGCGGAGCTTCCGGACGATCTGCCCGACGACCCCACCGACGATCTGCACAACTATGAGGGCGACGACCTGCCCGACGATCCCGCCAGCGACGACGCCCAGCCCATCCGCTTCACCCCCGGCCCGGTCTACGACTATGTCACCGGCGTCACGGTCAGCGACATCTCTCAGCTCCCCTCCGCTCTCGCCCAGGCGGCCAGTGGCCACGCGCCCTCCGTCGTGGTCAGCACCCCCTCCGGCAAGGCAAAAGAATACGCCGCTGACTTCCCGGCGTGGGAGGCGGCGCTTTACGATATGAGCGATGCGATAAACGCCGTCACCCGCCCGGTAGACGGCAGCCACTTCGCCGTGGATCTGACCTATTCCGATGCCGGCCAGGCCATGGCCCTTTTGGAGGGGCGGCTCACCGGCCCCGGCGACAGCGCCGCGGCCCTTATCAACGAGGCCAAGGGGCTTCTCTCCGATATCCGCGCCCAGGACAGCCGGGACTTCTCCGTGGTCAAGGCCATCCACGATTATCTGATCTATACCACGGCGTTTACGGAGGACTATCTGCGCGCCTACGGCGAGCTCCCCGACGACGTGGACAGCGCCGCCGGCCCCATCCTCTACGGCGTGGGCGACAGCGAGGGGCTTGCCCTGGCCTTCCGACTCATGTGCTATCTGGCCGGCGTGGAGGCCATTCCGGTGCGCGGCCAGGTGCTGACAGACAGCGGCGCCGCGACCACGGTCTGGAACAAGGTGAAGGTGGACGGCGGCTGGTACAACATCGACCTTACCATGGACAGCCGCTTGGACGCCGCCGGAAACATCGGCTACAACTATTTCTTAGTGAGCGACGCCGCCATCGCCTCCACCCATATCCCCACCCCCGGCCGGCCCCTCTGGCCCGCCTCCCCCGCCGATTACGCGGTGGGATAAACCGCCCCGGCGCGGCAGTCACGCGACCTCGATAGGCAGGTTATCCAGGCACGGGGGCAGGTGCATCATGTGGTGATTCGTGAGGGGCGTCAGGATCATCCCGGCACGGGTAAGCCGGCCCCAGAAAACCAACAGCCAGACCGACCGGAGGTCCGTGGTGACGCCGCCCTCCTCAAGGATGCGCATGACCCACTCCTCCGGGACCATCTCCCGGACCCGGTCAAGGGTGAGGGACGATATGATCTCACGGCTCCTGCGTCCCACCGCGACCATGTACTCCCGAAGGGCGGCCGGATCGACGGCTTTTCCAAATTCCCGGACTTCCTCCGGTTCCAGCGCGTTGCCGGTGTCCGTGATGGGAGAGCCTATCCGCCGGCGCCACTCCTCGTTGAAGATCTGTTCCCCGTCGGCCATAAGGATATTTCCCACCAGATCCTCGATCCTTGCGGTGTGCCAGAGCTGCCACACCATGGGCACCTTATCCGTCCCGGCGTAGTGCAGATCGGTGTCCCAGGGCTGGCGCGGCACCCACTCGTTCTGATGGCCGGAGAGCATATAGTCCGTCACATAGTCCGCCATGGTCTTCTTTTCCCGTCCCGAAACCTCCGCCAAGTGGACAAGGGCGTGAACCTCCAGGGCGAGAGCGCGGATAAGCTCAATGTCGTCCCCCTCCAGCGCGGCTTTCAGCCGGTCGTATTTTTCGTAAAATTCCCGGTACAGTGTTTCTTTGGACACCGTGATCCCTCCCTTATGCCGTTAAAAAGCATGATTTGAATATTCTCCCCCTTCCGAACCAGAAGGGGGAGCTATTTTATTCCCTTTCCCCCGCCACGCGCGGCAGGGTGGAGCCGCCGTAGGGCATGACCAGCACCGTGGCGTCGGGGCCGTATTCCCGGAGCGCCCGCTCCAGCGCCTCCTGGGCCGAGGCCGCCGGCATCAGGAACGCCCCCCGGACCTGCTCGTCGGGCAGGTCGGACACCAGCACCACCCTGGCGTTTTCCAGCACCATGGCGATAGCCGCCGCCTTGTGGCCGCCCAGCTCAAAGCGGGTTTTCACACGCTCGATGAGGCTGTGGGCGTCGGGCGCCTCCTGAAGCCACCGGGCAAATACCCCCTCGCCGCAGCCCTCCCGGCAGGAGCCCACCAGGATCACCGTGCCGCCCTTTTTCACGGCGTGCTTGGCGTTGTCCAGGGCCTTCTGCGTCTGATAGAGGTTCAGATCCTTGGGCGCGCCCCCCTGGGAGACCACCACGATATCGGCGCGGGCGTCTATTTTCTTCATGTACAGGGTGTCCAGGAACGCGCACCCGGCCCGGTGGGCCTCCGTCACGTCCCCGGCCACGGCCCTGATGATCTCCTTGTGCTCGTCCAGAACCACGTTGAGGATGAAATCGATCCCCACGATGGCCCCGGCCTCCTCGATGTCCGCCCGGAGGTTGTTGCCGGCGATATGCCCGGCGCAGCTGGTATCCTCCACCATCCGGGCGTGGTTGGCCTGGATGGCGGCGCGGGTGGAGACGCCGGGCATGATGGCCTTGGCCCCGCCGGAGTACCCGGCGAAATAGTGATATTCAATGTTCCCCAGGCAGATGCGCCTGTCGGCCTTCGCCACGGGCGTGAAGATATCCACCGGCGTCCCCCGGCTGGTGACGCCCAACTGTACGCAGTCCGCAGGGTCGGAATCTACGCACCGGATCTCGTTATAGGCCCGCTCCCCCGCCAGGTGCCGCCGCTCCTCCGGGCTCTGGGCCCGGTGACTGCCCAGGGCAAAGACCAGTGTGACGTCCTCCGGCCTCACGCCCCCGGCATACAGCTCATCCAAAAGCGCCGGCATGACCTTCCATGTGGGCATGGGGCGGGTGATATCGCTGGTGATAACGGCGATCTTCTCCCCGGGCTTTACGATCTCCCTGAGGCGCGGCGTGCCGATGGGCGAGGCCAGCGCCCTTTTGACCTCCGCCTCCCCTGTCAGCTCCTTTTTCACATCGTTGGGTGTCAGCACCGCCATCAGATTTTTGTCCGGCACCGTGATTTTTTGCGTCCCCGTGCCAAAACCAAGCTCAAGCTCCATGGTTCATTCCTCTCTCTGAAAGATCAGGGACAACTCCTCGATGTCCCCCGTACCTCTGGTGGTCACGGGAACATAGCCCTCAAAGGACCAGCCGCCCTGGATGTGTTCTCTTATGATATCCTCCACCCCGTCAAAGGAGTATTTCGTCCCCTTGCCAAAGCCATAGCCGCTCAGCTCCGACCTGACCCTTACAAATTTGACCTTTTTCATGTAATCGACCTCCAAATGCTTACTCCGGTCAAGTGAATTGCCGGTTTCATCGGGACGGCGTTCACCGCACTGTTTTATAGAAATCCAGCGTCCCGAAGCCCCTGCCCAGCTGGGTGAGAAAATACGCCTCGCAGACCCTGCCCAGCCGTCGCTCCGTCTCCGGCCCCACGCGGAAGGCATAGAGCCGCTTGGGATCCGTATACACGATATGCCGCATGGCGTCCAGCGTCCCGGGACTCAGGGTCAGGCACTCCCCCGCCCCGTCGGGGCGGCAGGCGGCGCAGAAAAGCGTCCCGCCCTCCAGAGAGAGCAGCGGCGCGTCGGGCGTCTCCTTCCCGCAGACGCTGCAGTGGGTCAGCAGCGGCTCAAAGCCCGCAAGGCAGGCAAGCCGCAGCTCAAAGGCCGCCTTGATGAGCGCGTCGGAATTGAGCGATTCCGACAGAGCGTAGAGGGCGTTCAGCCCCAGGGACAGAAGCTCCGGATTCGGCGCGTCCTCGTCGGACAGGCTGTCCAGCGCCTCGGCAAAATAGGCCCCCAGCGCCAGCTTGGCCACATCCTCCCGCAGTCCCCGGAACTGCTCGACGCTCCTGGCCTCCGTCAGGGTGTAGCGGTCTTTATTTTCAAAAAGCGTCATCTCGGACAGAGACAGCAGCTGTGTGGCCGCCGCGATCTTGCTCCCCTTGCGCTTGGCGCCCCTGGCCTGAACGGTGATCTTCCCGCTCTTGGCCGTCAGCACGGTGAGGATGCGGCTGGACTCCTTATACTCCGTCTCTCTCAGGACAAGCCCCGGCGTCGTTATGTACATCTGCGCCCCCGGACGGCCCTTCAGGCCGTCCGATCTTCCTCTCTCTCGTTTTTCAGCATCCGGGCCGCCAGGTAGAACCGTATGTCCCCCGTAGCCCAGAAAAGCCGCCACAATCCGGCAATATCCATATCCGTTCCTCTCTTCTCCCCCGTTGCAGGTTTATTTTTTGCGCTCCGTGTGGGAATATGAGAGGGAAATTATAACGATTACTCCGTATACCCGAAGGTCTTGAGGTTGGCCCCGGAATCCCGCCAGTTCTCCTTCACCTTCACCCAGGTATTCAGATAGACCTTAGTCTCCAGCAGCTTCTCCATATCGTGCCGGGCCAGCTCCCCCACGGCCTTGAGCATCTCGCCCTGCTTCCCGATGATGATGCCCTTGTGGCTCTCCTTTTCGCAGTAGATGGTGGCGGTGATCTCCGTGACCCCGTCCTCCCGCTCCGTAAAGGTGGTGATCTCCACCGCCGTGCCGTGGGGCACCTCGGACTGGAGCTTCAAAAGGAGCTTTTCGCGGAGGATCTCGGCGCACATCTGGCGGGTGGTCTGATCGGTGATCATATCCTCCGGGAAGAGCTGCTGATCCTCCTTGGCAAATTTTTCAAGTTCGTCGAACAGCTCCTGTATCCCCTGTCCCCGGCGGGCGGAGACGGGCACCACGGCGTCCCAATCGTGGGCCTTGGCGTAGAGGGCGATGACGGGCAGAAGCTCAGGCTTGTCCACCGTGTCGATCTTGTTGATGACGAGAACGGCCGGTGCCTTGGCCGCCTTGATCCTGGCGATCAGTCCCTCCTCCTGCCGGCCGATGTTGGCTTTTGGCTCCACCACCAGGCAGAGGGCGTCCACGTCGTCCTCCACGGACTCCTCCACCACATGCACCATGTAGTCCCCCAGCTTGGTGCGGGCCCTGTGGAAGCCGGGGGTGTCGGCAAAGACCAGCTGCGTCTCCCCTCGCTCGGCCACGCCGAAAATGCGGTTGCGGGTGGTCTGGGGCTTGGGCGTCACGATGGACACCTTCTCCCCCACCATGGCGTTCACAAGGGTGGATTTGCCCACGTTGGGCCGCCCCACCACGGTGACTAAGGCTGTACGTTTTATCATAGGTGATCCTCCTATGTCGGATGTTTTATCGTTGTATATCAGGGTTGGCGTGAGCTTCGCACGGGCCGCCGGGGACGGCGGCCCCTACGTCAAATGCCCAATATCTCCATCACGTCTTCCTCCCGGGCCCGCATTTGGCGCTTTTGCGGCCCCTCGTCCAGGTGGTCGTAACCCAGAAGGTGCAGGGTGGAGTGGACGGCCAGGTAGCTGACCTCCCGCCTGAACCCGTGGCCGTACTCCTCCCCCTGGACTTCACAGCGGGGGATGTCGATGACCATGTCGCCCAGGAGGATCTCGCCGGCGTCGTAGTCCGTCTCACAGCCCTCCGGGTCAAACGCCCCCGGCGTCAGCTCGTTCAGGGGGAAGCTCAGCACGTCCGTGGGCGCGTCCACGCCCCGGTGCTCAAGATTGATGGCGTGGATGCCCTCGTCGTCGGTGAGGAGCACGTCCACGCGGCAGGACACGGAGATGTTCTCCGCCCTCAGGGCGGCCAGGACGGCCTTTTTCACCAGCGCCGCCGTCTCCGGGCGGCCCAGCCCCGGCCTGTCCCTTGTCACGGCGACGGTGCTCACAGGCCGTACACCTCCGTGAACTTCCGCTCCAGATAGTCGGTGTAATAGGCGGGGTCGAAGGGGCCGCCAAAGGCTTTTTCCATCAGCTCCGACGGCTTGTAGAGGGAGCCGTATTTCCAGATCCTGTCCTCCAGCCAGCCGCTGATTTTGGCGATCTGAGCGGTGCGGATGGCCTCCTTCACGTCAAATTCCTCCCCCATCTTATGGAGCAGCTGGGCCCCGTAGGCGCTGCCCAAGGCGTAGGACGGGAAATAGCCGATGCCGCCGCCGGACCAGTGGGAGTCCTGCAAAATGCCGTTTTTATCGTCGGGCACGTCGATGCCCAGATATTCCTTATAGAGGGCGTTCCACATCTGGGGCAGCTCCGAGGTCTTCACGTCCCCCTTGATCATAGCCTTCTCCATCTCATACCGCACCATGATGTGCAGGGGGTACGTCAGCTCGTCGGCCTCCGTGCGGATAAGGCTGGGCTTCGCCACATTGGCGGCCCGCCAGAGCTCCTCCTCACTGTGGGCGGCCAGGGCGGGACAGAGCCTGATTATCTCCGGGTAGACAAGGTCCACAAATTCACGGCTCCGGCCGATGATGTTCTCATAAAACCGGGACTGGCTCTCGTGTACGCCCATGGAGACGCCCCCCTCCAGGGAGGTGAAGCAGAACCGGTCGTCGGAGTGCAGGTCGTAGAGGGCATGTCCCCCCTCGTGGATCACGGAGTACATGGAGCTTAAAAAAGCGTCCTCGTAATAGTGGGTGGTGATGCGCACGTCGTACTTGGAAAAGCCCGTGGTGAAGGGGTGCTCCACCTCGCCCAGGATGCAGTTGTCCTCCGGCAGACCCTCCAGGGCCATCAGCTTTTTGGAGAGCTCCCGCTGGGCCTCCGCCGGGAAGGGGGTGGCCAGGAAGCTGTCGTCGATGGGCTCCGCGGCCCTGATTTTCTCCAAAAGCGGCACGATATGGGCCCGGAGCGTGCCGAAAAACGCCTCGCACTTCTCCTGGGTCAGCCCCTCCTCGTACTGATCCAGGCAGTAGTCGTAGGGATCCATATCCGGCCGCACAAGGCCCGCGAAGCGCTTCTGGGCGTCGATGATCTTCCCCAGATACGGCTCAAAGAGCTTGTAATCGGACTTGTTTTTCGCCTCGCGCCACACGTTTCCGGCCTCGTTCAAAAGCTCGGAATAGGCCACATATTCCTCCACGGGGATGGCCCGCAGCTCCCGCATACGCTTCTCCCGCAGATCCGTCCTACGCTTATCCTCCGGCGAGAGTTCGTCGTAATGCTCCTTCAGGGCGTCCAAGATTTTCCTGGCCCCGTCGCCGGTGGAGAGCTTGTAGCTGAGCTCGGAGAGCACCCCCATGGTCTTGCCCCGGGGCACCACGGAGCCCCGGGGGGCCACCGTCTCGTCGTCGTAGCTCAGGATCCCCATGGCGTGGCCGTAGGCGAATTCCTGCAATTCCAGCTCGTTGAGCTTCTGGATGGTTTCCTGTACGTTCATTGGTAAACTCCTTCTCTTTACGTATGCCGATTATTTTTTCCTGGGTGGTTTATTCGTATTGTTCCCGCTCTGCCGGGAGCGCTCGTAGCGGTCGTAGGCCTCCACGATCCTCTGCACCAGCACATGCCGCACCACGTCGGCGGCGGTCAGGCGCAGGATGGCGATGTCCTCCACGCCGTCCAAAACGCGCACCGCCTCCCGGAGGCCCGACACCTTGTCCGCCGGCAGGTCGATCTGCGTCTCGTCGCCGGTGATGACGATTTTCGAACCGAAGCCCAGGCGCGTCAAAAACATCTTCATCTGCTCCCGGGAGGTGTTCTGGGCCTCGTCCAGGATGATGAAGCTGTCGTCCAGCGTCCGCCCGCGCATGTACGCCAGGGGCGCCACCTCGATATCCCCCCGCTCCAGATATTTCTGATACGTTTCCGCGCCCAGCATATCGAAAAGGGCGTCGTAGAGGGGCCTTAAATACGGATCCACCTTGGACTGCAGATCGCCGGGCAGGAAGCCCAGCCGCTCCCCCGCCTCCACCGCCGGGCGGGTCAGGATGATGCGGTTCACCGTCTTGGCCCGGAAGGCCGCCACGGCGGCGGCCACCGCCAGATACGTCTTGCCGGTGCCGGCGGGGCCGATGCCCAGGGTGACGGTGTTTTTCATGATGGCGTCCACGTATTTCTTCTGGCCCAGGGTCTTGGCCTTGATGGGTTTGCCCTTGGCGGTGACGCAGATCACGTCCCGGGAAAGCTCCCCGATCTTGTCGTCCTGTCCGGCTCGCACCAGGCCCAGCACATAGCGGACGTTTTGCTCGTCGATGTTCTCGCCCTTGGCCGCCAGCTTCACAAGCCCCTCGATGGCCCTCTGGGCGTACAGAACATTCTCCGCCTCGCCGGCGATCCTCAGCTCCGACTCCCTGTCCGTGACCCGGACGCCCAGCTCCGCCTCGATAAGCCGGAGATTCTCGTCAAAGGAGCCGAAAACGTTGATTACGTTCTCCATGCGGTCGATATTCATAGTCTGCTCTGTCATAGCTCTACCTCTCTTTTGTATGGAACCCGCCGGGGCGCCCCTACGGCCGGGGCTGTCCGATCCTCTCGGCGGCGATCTCCTCCTGTGTCAGCGCCCGCTCCTGCCCGATCTCCTCCACGCACTCGGCCCGCAGGGTGACGGTGACGAGGCCGTCCTCCTCCTGCGTTTCGAACGCCTGAGAGACGACCCAGCCCTCGCCGATCTGCGCCTCCAGAAGCTCCGTAAGGCGCGCGGACAGCACCTGCTCCGCCTCCTCCGGGCTCAAAACATCCCTTCGCACGGTGTACTCATCGAAGGTGTCCCGCACCACGGTGACGGGCAGAATTGTCCCGCCGGGGAGCGTCAGCTTTTGATACACGGTTATTTTATCACAATCGGCATACGGATTTCCACCCAAAAAATAAAGATTTATTCTTTTTCCGCCAAAAAGCAGGGAAAATCTTTTGGCCTTCTCCCCGGTATACGCCTTGCGATGCGTCTCCAGGGGCATTTTCATGGACATCTCGTACCACGTCCTGGCCCAGACACTGCCGCTGGCGTGGGTCAGCCGCCCCGTCCCCAGGGGCACCCAGGACGCGATCAGCTCATCCCCCGCGTCCACCGTATCCCCCGGAGCCGCCGTTTTCCAGCCCTCCAGGGCCGTGACCTCGGTAATGATGCCCGCCTTCCGGGCAAAAATCCCCGTGGGAACGTCCGGGTCGTACAGCTCCGGCACGGGCCGCTTCTCCCGGACGATGACCTCGATGCGGCTGCCGTGGTTGTTGAGGGTGATAAAGCTCAGCTCCGGGATCTGCAAAAGGATCCGGTCTGCCACCCGTTGCTCCGTGATGTTGAGGACGCATTTGCCGATGTCCACGCCCTCCCCCTTCAGGGCGGCCAGGATCTTGGAGGACGGCACGGTTTTGTTCCCCGTCACGTCTATCTGCCAGATGAACACCGAGGACAGGCCCGTGAGAAAAACGCACAGCGCCAGCCCCGCCAGCAGGGCGTACCGCCGGCGCAGCCGCCAGAGGAAGAAGGGCGCGCCGCTCCGTTTGACGATCCTCACCGTAAAGGCCCCTGTCTCCCGAGCCACCTGCCGCAGCTTCACATAGGCCGGCAGGCTGACGCTCATCTGCGCCGCGCCCTCCGGCGTGCGCTTCAAGTCCCAGAATTCCACGTGGTTCCTGGCGCAGATGTTGACGGCCCGCTCGGAGTACCGGCAGTCCAGCTCCACCCGTGCCCAGCCCCGGAGGGCATTCATGATGCTTCCCATACGCCGCCTCCTACGAAATCAGCTCCACGCCCGCCACCTTGCCCGTCACCACCAGCTCCAGGTCGCTCATGGCGGAGATCTCCAGGGCCGCGCCCCGGATCTTCACCAAAAGGCCCGGGCAGCTGGCCACGATGGTCTCCGGCCCGTATTCCAGCAATCCCCGGTGGTTTTCGATGTGTACGTGATGGGCTCCCGTCACCGTCACCCTGGGCACGCCCAGGCCCGCCTCACCCGGCAGGTCGAAGAGCTCCGACACCTTCAAAAGGGCCTTCCCGCCCCTGTCTTTTCGCATACCTTCCGCCTCCACAGCTTCCCTATAGTCGACTCCCGTCAGCTGTCCCTACAACATATGAAGCTCCTGTCAATTTTAGCCCATCCGCCACATACCCTTTAGCAAACGAGAAAAAAGGGGTAAAGGTATGAAAATTCTATCTGTTCGGGACAAGGTATACGATCTTCTTACGATCCTGGGGCTCTTGGGGGTGGCGGCGGGCCTTATCGCCCTGCCCGCCCAAATGGTGGAGGCGGCCAGAAGCGGGGTGGAGATGTGCTTCAACGTGCTGATCCCGTCGCTTTTTCCCTTCTTCGTCCTCTCCTCCCTCACCGTGGAGCTGGGGCTGGCCGACCGTCTGGGCAGGCTGGCCTCCCCGCTGATGGAGCCGCTTTTCCATGTGGGCGGCGGGTGCGCCCCGGCGCTGATCCTGGGCTTCATCGGCGGCTATCCGGTGGGGGCCAGGACGGTCATCGAGCTCTATAAGGCCGGAAAATGCTCCCGGCTGGAGGCGGAGCGGATGCTGGCCTTCTGCAACAACTCCGGCCCCGCCTTTATCTTCGGCGTGGTGGGCGCGGGCATCTTCTCCAGCTCCGCCGTGGGACTGCTTTTGTACCTGACGCACCTGTCCGCCTCCCTGCTGGTGGGACTCATCTTCCGGGGTCACGGCGGCGCGGGCGGCGTCACAAAGCCCCGGCGGGGGGAGACTGTCCGCGCGCCCTTCCCCGCCGCCTTCGTTCGGGCAGTGGGCTCCTCCTTTCAGTCCTGCCTTGGCATCTGCGGCTTTGTCATCTTCTTCACGGTGCTCTTAAAGCTGCTGTTCCTCTCCGGCTTCATGGACGCGGTGTCCCGGGCCCTGGCCGCTGCCTTAGGGGCCGTGGGCCTCAATGGGGACTGGGGGCCCATGCTGATCTCCGGCCTTCTGGAGCTGACCAGCGGCGTGTGGAGCCTGCGGGAGGTGTCCGGCTCCCTGGGCGCGTCCATCGCCATGGCGGCCTTTATGCTGGGCTGGGCGGGCCTGTCCGTCCACTGCCAGGTGCTGTCCTTTTTGAACGAGGCGGGCCTCTCCGCCAGAACCTATCTTCTGGGAAAGCTCCTGCACGGGCTCTTTTCCGCCTGCCTTGCGGGGATATCCGCCTCTCTGCTCTCCGCCGGCACCCCCCTGGGCGCGTTCCTGGCCACCCAGGTGGGGGATCTGGCGGAGTTGGACTTCGCCTCCGCCCTGCGGGGCTCCGTCCTCCTCTCCGCCGGGGTGCTGGCGGGATTTCTCATCGTTTCCGCAGTTTCTTTAAAAAGCAGTGGAAAAAAGCGATAGCATCGTGTATAATGGAGGAAAAAAGCTAGGGAGGGCGGGTATATGCTCTTTCGCCGTGATATCGAGCCCTGCTGCGCCTACTGCGCCAGGGGCACCAACATCAGCGACACCGAGACGATCTGCTACAAGCGCGGCGTCGTCTCCGTCTCCGGCCAGTGCAGGAGCTTCCGGTACGACCCGCTGAAGCGCGAGCCCCCCGCGCCGGCGGCTCTGGACGGTTCAAAATATTCCCAGGAGGACTTTTCCCTTGACTGAATCGGAGATCCTTCCCCTTCTGAAGGGGACGCCGGCGGATCTGAGGGTACGCGTCGTGGAGACGTGCGACTCCACCAACTCCGCCCTTAAGCGGGACGCCGCCACCCTGCCCGCGGACACCGTGCTCATCGCCCTGACCCAGACTGGCGGGCGGGGCCGGCTGGGCCGGAGCTTCTACTCCCCACCCGGCCACGGCCTCTATATGAGCCTCCTTCTGCGGCCGAAGCTTGCCGGGGACGACCTCACCCTGCTGACCCCCGCCGCCGCTGTGGCGGTGTGCCGGGCCCTGGAGGGCCTGTTCGGTGTCAAGACCCATATCAAGTGGGTAAACGACGTGTACGTCCGGGAGAAGAAGGTCTGCGGCATCCTCACCGAGGCGGTCTTCACCCCTCAGGGCGGCCTTTCCCACGTAGTGCTGGGCCTGGGCGTCAATCTGACGCCGCCCCCCGGCGGCTTCCCGGAGGAGATAGCCGGGATCGCCGGCGCGGTGCTGACCGAGGCGCGCCCCGGGGCCCTGCCGGCCCTGGCCGCGTCCGTGCTTTCGGAATTTTACCGCCTCTATCAAGCCCTGCCGGACTGCGATCTTCAGGCGGAATACGCCCCCCGGCTTCTCTATGTGGGCCGGGACGTGCTGGTTTTGCGGGGCGGAGAATCCCGGCGCGCTCTCGTCCTGGGCGCGGACAGCCGGTGCCGGCTTTTGGTGCGGTATGAAAACGGTGCCTCGGACGCCCTCTCCGGCGGGGAGATCTCTCTGCGGCTCCCAGGAGGCGAACCATGAGACTGCGGCCCCATCACGCCCTGTGCATCCAGAAATTCACCGGCCACGGGTACGACGACAGGTTTACGGAACATATGACGGAGATCTGCGAAACGCTCCGAAAATTTCCGGAAACGCAAATTAACATAATTTCCGGCTGTGACGAGCTTTGCGCGGCCTGCCCCCATGCTCATACCGGAAAATGTGCCGCCCTTGAGAAGGTGGAGACTATGGACGCGCAGGTCGTAAAGGCCCTGGGCGTCCGCCCCGGCGGCGCGCTCCCCTGGGCGGAGCTGGCCGCCCGGGCGCGGAAAAATGTATTTGAAACGGACGCGTTTAAAGAAATCTGCGGCTCCTGCGAATGGTTCGACCTGTGCAGGGATACAAAAATTTGACATGAAAGAATCCCTCTTCTTTGCGGAAAAATAAAGCCGAATTTGACAAAGGAGGGCCTTTCTATGACAGAATTTGCCAAGGGCATCGCCATCGGCATGATCGCCGGCGGGACGGTGGGCGCCATCGTGGCCATGCCCAAGAAAAAAGCCAGCGCCGCCGGAAAATTCCTGAAAACAGCGGGAAATATTATTGAAAACATCTCTGAAACATTGGGATTATAACCCAATGTTTCAGAGGAATCCCATCGGAAGGGGCACCCTGACGGTTCCCCTTCCAATCCCCTCCCTCCGAACAATCGAGAGCAAAAATAAATAATACATATCAGGAGTGTGGTCACATGAGCAAACACAACTGGCAGTCCCGGGTCTTTGGACAGTCCACGGATCTGAACTTCACCTCCACCCTGCTGCTGCCCGCCTACGCCGGGAAGATCGGCCTCCACGAGGCGCGGGTCAACGGCGACGGCTCCGTCACGCTGGAGAGCCGGGGCGGCAAGATCACCGGCGGGCACGACGGGCTGCTCTACTACTATGTGGAGCTGGATCCCCGGCGGGAGAGCTTTGTCCTGACGGCGGACGTGTTCGTGGAGAATTACGGCCGGGAGGGCACCAATGACACGCCCCAGCAGTGCGGCTTCGGCCTGATGGCCCGGGACACCGTGGGGCCGGCGCGGCGCGAGCCCTACGACCCCTCCTTTCAGGAGATCCCCGCCCCCTCCAACATGGTCTATCTGGGCCTGTTCGCCGGGAACCGGGACGAGAACGTCCTGCGCGTCACCCGCCGCCGGGGCGTTTACGATCCGGGCGAGCTGGTGGGCGTGACGCTGGATCACCTGGAGCTGCCCTTCGAGACGAGGATCGTCACCGGCGGCCAGGGAGTCCGTATGATCCTGGGCCGGGACGAAAAGGGCTTTTTCGCGGCGGCGGAGACGGAAAACGGCCTCCTGTCCGATCCCTGGTACGTCCCCGACTGCCCGCCCAACCTGCTGGAGCAGCAGGATCCCGACCATATGTACATAGGCTTTTTCGCCTCCCGCAACGCCCAGGTGCGGTTTGAGAATATCGACCTGCGGGTGACGGATTACATCCCGCCCGTCCCCGCCCCGGCGCTGTGGATGCCGGTCAACGACAGCGTGAAGCCCACGCTGTATCTGCGCTCTGGCACCGTCGCCGGATCCCCGGACTACGCCCTCACCCTCCAGGGGAACGAGGACGGAGAGGTTGACATAACAATGAACGGCATCCCCGTGGGAACGGTGCGTCTCGCCGGCGAGACGCCCGCCGCCCTGGCGGTGTCCCTGACGCCGGGGGAAAATGTCTTTGACTGTCTCTACCGCTTTGGGCAGGAAACCCTTCGGGAGATATTTACGGTGAATCTCCGTGAGGACGGCGGCTCCGCCGGAGAGCTCTACGCCGCCCCCGACGGCCGGGAGGACGGCGCGGGCACGCGGGAGCGGCCTCTCTCCCTTTCCGCCGCTCTGGGGCGGATAGATCAGGGGGGCACGGTGGTTCTGATGGGCGGCGACTACGCCGAGGCCCTGGCTGTGACGCCGGAGCTGTCCGGCGGGCTGGAAAGGCCCAAGACCGTCCGCCCCGCGGCCGGAGAAAAGCCGCGTATTCTGGGCGGGCTGGCGCTGGGCGGCTGCTTCTGGCACGTCCGGGATCTGGAATTTACCAAAACCAGGAATCTCATCACCGGGAGCTTCAACCTGGTGGAAAACTGCGTCTTCCACGACTGTGAGGAGACGGGCCTGATGATCGGCCGTGGCCAGCCGGCGGGGTTCAACTTCGCCTGGCCCAGCCACAACACGGTGCGCGGGTGCGAAAGCTTCGGGAACATCGACCCCAAGCACATGAACGCCGACGGCTTTGCCGCCAAGGTGGGCGTGGGGCCGGGGAACGTGTTTGAATCCTGCGTCTCCCACGACAACGTGGACGACGGCTACGACCTCTACAACAAGGTGGAGAGCGGAAAGAGCTCCCCTGTGGCCCTCTGGGGGTGCGTGGCCTACCGCAACGGCATATGGACGGATCCCGCCGACCGGTCGCACGTCATTCTGGGCGGAGGCGGCGGCAACGGCTTCAAGGTGGGCGGCGAGGGCCTGCCTGTGGGGCACGTGCTGGAGCACTGCGTGGCCTTCCAAAACCTGATGGCGGGCTTCTCCGACAACTTCAACCCCGGGGCGCTCCGGGTCACCGGCTGCGTCTCCGTGGACAACGAACAGCAGAATTTCATCTTCCGGGACAATCCCCTGACAGCCCCCGCCGGGGTCTACCGGGACAATATCTCCATCCGCACCGCCCCCTCGGACTGGCCCGACGCCATCACCGGCGACGTGGACGGCACCAATCGCCTGTGGCAAGGTTAACTTTGGCATTTGAGTGAATTGTACCATAATTTTAAGCATTTGTCAAGTATTATTTTTAACTATTCAGAAATCGAATAGATAAATGGATTTGATGGGTCGAGCGGGTCTGACTCCTACAGGTTCTCGTGCGGGCGCACCCCTGGGGGAGTCCAGATGGGGGTCGCAACCCCCTCTGGTCGTTTTTTAAAGGTGGGGTTCAGGGGAGGCGGGGCCCCCATCGGGCAACAGCCCGATGGGGAGAGGAGGAGCGATGCCTGCGCCTGAGGGCGAATACTTGAAGCCCGAGGCAAAGCGGCTTCCGCGACGACGCGGAGATCCCTCCCCTGGTTGTTTTTCTCCTCTTTGTTGCTTTCTCCTCTTTTGTCAATACAAAAGAGGAGAAAGCAAATTCCCGTCCGCCCATAAGGCGGACAACCTTATAACCCCGCCGGGGCAAGGGAACATTTGACATTTTATTGGAAATGTGCTACAATGGACAGGCATTTGATAAACAGAACTCTGAGGTGATGGTATGGCCTCCTGCGGAGGGTGCGGGGAACTCTATCTGACCGGCAAAGCGCTGGAGCTGCTGGAGCTTTTGGGCGAGTACGCCTTTCTCCCCCTGGGGGAACGGGACGGGAAGCCGGTGGTTGTTTCCGAGACCGGCGAGACGTTCTCCAACGCGGTGACGGCCTTAAAGCTCTACGGCCTTGTGACTCTGGACTACGATCTGCCGTTGGCGGGGTTTGATTATAAGAATTATGTAAACTGCTCCCGGCTGGGGAGCATGGCTCTCACCGCCCGGGGGCAGGCGGCCCTGGAGGCACTGGACGCCCAGGGGGTGGCGGAATGAACGAGGCCCTGTCCCGCACGGCTATGCTTATTGGGCAGGAGGGCCTTATGAAGCTGCGCCGGAGCCGGGTGGCGGTCTTTGGCCTGGGGGGCGTGGGCGGCTACGTCTGCGAGGCCCTGGCCCGGTCGGGGGTGGGCGCGCTGGATTTGGTGGACAAGGACACCGTCAGCGTCAGCAATATAAACCGACAGCTCTTCGCCCTGCGCTCCACCGTGGGGATGAACAAGGTGGACGCGGCGGCGGCGCGGATCCGGGACATCGACCCGGAGATCCGCCTGACCCTGTGGCCCGTCTTCTACGGGCCGGACACGGCGGACAGCTTTGATTTCTCCCTGTACGACTACATCGTTGACGCCATCGACACGGTTACCGGGAAGCTGATGCTGGTGACCCGGGCCCGGGAGGCGGGCGTCCCCGTCATCAGCGCCATGGGCGCCGGCAACAAGCTGGATCCCACGGCCTTCCGGGTGTCGGACATCTTCGAGACGCAGTTTGACCCCCTGGCGCGGATCATGCGCAAGGAATTAAGACGCCGGGGCATCGACCGGCTGAAGGTGGTCTGGTCGGAGGAGCCGGCCCTTGTCCCCTCCCCGGAGGCGCGGGAGGCCGCGGCGGCGGAAAATCCCGGCCGCCGGGACACGCCGGGCAGCTGCGCCTTTGTCCCCGGCGCGGCGGGGCTTGTTTTAGCCGGCCAGGTCATCCGGGAGCTTGCCGGGATCGGATGAAAATTGGCAAAATTTTTTGATAAAACGGGAACATTTCGCAGATATGGTATGTCATAAGGGTGCGTGACCACAAATCGCGCAAATCCATGAAAGGACATACCGAAATGAAAAAGATAACCGCACTGCTTTTTGCGCTGATCCTGGCGCTGTCCGTCGCCGCCTGCGCCCCAAAAAACGAGGGCCCCGACGCTTCGGATTCCACGGATCCCACCGATACTTCCAACGTTACGGATTCCACTGACACCGCAGACCCCAAGGACACGGCGGAGGATACCGCGAAGGACACCACCGAGGACACCGCCGCGCCGAACACCGAAAAGGATACGACCGAGGATACCGCCGCGCCGGATACCGGGAAGGATACGACTGAGGATACCGCCAAGGACACTACCAAAGACACCACGAAGGACACCACTAAAGACACCACGAAGGATACTACTAAAGACACCACTAAGGACACCACGAAGGATACTACACCCCCTGATACCGCCAAGGATACCACGCCCCCGGACACCACCGCTCCCGACACTTCCGCCCCTGACACGACTGAGCCGGATACGACAGTTTCTGACACCACGGATGACACCACAGGAGACACCACTGAGGACACCGCCGGAGGCGGCACGCCCGGTTTTGGCGGCCCCGGCTTCCAGTTTGGGCCCGGCGGCGTCATCATGCCCGGCGGTAACGGCGGCGGCACCACCGAGGACATCCCCGTGGCCGACGCGGGGGATCTGATCGATCAGCTGGACGCCCTTTGCCAGGGCATTGTGGAGGGCTCCTACTGTGCCGCTCCCCGCTCCTCCGCTGATTTCAGCAGCTATTTCGGCGGCAATGTCCAGTACACCGAGGGGATGCGCGTGGCCATGAACCATTTGCAGATGGCCCCTCCCGCCCACGTTGTCATGCTCATCGAGGTTCCCGAGGGGGAGAACGCCAAGGACTACGCCAAGAAGCTTTCCGACAACGCCAATCCCCGCTGGCTGGTGTGCGCCACTGCCGATTCCGTCCAGTACGCTGTGAAGGGGAACCTGGTGCTCTTCGTCATGTCATCTACCGAGATCGCGGACGCAGTTGTCGCCGCTTTCAACGGTTGAGATAATCAATTTTGAAAAAGCAGAAAAGGAGAAACGAAAAATGAAAAAGGTAATCGCACTGATCCTGGCCCTGATGATGATCCTGGCCCTGGCCGCCTGCGGCGGCGACAACAATCAGGAGGACAAGGACCGCCTCACCGACGAGCAGCTCGTGGAAAAGCTCCAGGGGATCGTTGACGGCAAGACCGGCGAGCTGCCGGTGGAGACCACCTCCTTTGCCGCCCTGCAGGAGAACGGCTTTGAGACGGAGGGTCTCTTTAAGAACTGGTTCAACAACATGGACGTTCCCGCCGGCGCCAAGATCGCCGTCAACCAGCCCATGATGGGCCAGGCCCACGTGGTTCTGCTGATCCAGCCCGGCGAGGGCCAGAGCGCGAACGACCTGAAGGCCGAGCTTGACAAGAACGCCAACCCCAACTGGATGATCTGCATGACCGCCGACTCCGTGGCCTCCGCCGTCAAGGACGGCCTGGTGCTCTTCGTCATGACCTCCAGTGAGCTGGGTCTGGACGCCCAGACCTTTGTGGACGCCTTCAACGCCTGATTTTTACCGAATATTCGCCGTAGGGGCGGGTTCCAAGACCCGCCCTTTTCGATAACTACGATTTTTAAATAGGGAGAGACGCCTATGCTGTTTTCGGGAGCAACCTTCCTCTACGCCTTCCTGCCGGTGGTGTTGCTGTGCTACGCCCTCGCGCCGGGGGTCAAGGCGAAAAACTATGTCCTGCTCATCGCCTCCCTGGTCTTCTACTTCTTCGGGGAGCCGGTCTATGTGCTCTTGCTCATCTTCTCCTCCATCTCCGACTGGCTCCACAGCATCTACATCGAGAAGCACCGGGGGGAGCGCAAGGCCAAGATCGCCCTCATCTCCTCCATCGTCATCAATCTGGGGATGCTGGGTTTTTTCAAGTACACCGATTTCCTCATCGGAACGGTGAATTCCATCCTGGGCACCTCCATCCCCAAGACGGGCGTGCCCCTGCCCATCGGCATCAGCTTCTTCACCTTCCAGACCATGAGCTACACCATCGACGTGTACCGGGGCCGCGCCCACGCGCAAAAGGATCTGGGCACCATGGCCACCTTCGTGTGCCTGTTCCCCCAGCTGATCGCCGGGCCCATCGTGCGGTATGTGGATGTGGCGGCGGAGCTGGAGACGCGCCGGCATACCCTGGAGGGCGTGGCCCAGGGCATCCGGCGCTTCGCCTTCGGCATGGGCAAAAAGGTGCTTATCGCCAACGTCATGGGGGAGCTGACACAGATTTTCCGGGACTCCGGCGACAAGTCGGTGCTGTTCTACTGGCTCTACGCCGTGGCCTATGCTTTGCAGATCTATTTCGACTTCTCCGGCTATTCGGATATGGCTATCGGCCTGGGGGCCATGTTCGGCTTCAAATTCCCGGAAAACTTCAACTACCCCTACATCTCCAAGTCCATCACCGAGTTCTGGCGGCGCTGGCACATGACCCTGGGCGGCTGGTTCCGGGACTATGTGTACATCCCCCTGGGCGGAAACCGCACCACGAAGCTCAAGTGGCTTCGGAACATCGCCGTCGTCTGGATCCTCACCGGCGCGTGGCACGGGGCGGAGTGGAATTTCGTCCTCTGGGGCGTGATGTTCGGCGTTCTGCTGATCGTCGAGAAGCTTTGGCTGGGGAAGGTGCTGGAGAAGCTCCCCGCCTTTGTCAACCACATCTATGTTCTCTTCATCGTGGTGCTGAGCTTCGTGGTGTTCAACGCCGCCGGTCTCAAGGGCGTGGTCTCCGATCTGGGCGGCCTCTTCGGCGCGGGCGGAATCCCGCTTGTAAGCTCCGAGGCCGTCTATTACCTGCGCAGCTACGCCGTGGCTATTGTTGTGGCTGTCATCGGCGCGACGCCCGTCCCCAAGCTTCTCTACAACAAGCTGACGGAGGCGCCCAAGGTGGTGCTGGAGCCGCTGGCCACGGGGGTTTTGCTGATTCTCAGCACCGCGCTCATCATCAACGGATCCTTCAACCCGTTTTTGTATTTCCGGTTTTAAGGAGGGACGGACATGAAAAAAGCAAAATATATCGGTACCATCGCCGTGTTCGTCTGCCTCATCTTCGGTCTGGCTATCTGGCAGATCCTGCTGCCCGACCGGGACAAGAGCTATACCGAGCGGCGTGAGCTGGCCCAGGCGCCGGAGATCACCGCCAAGGCGCTCTTTAACCGGGAGTTCTCCGACGACCTGGAGTCCTATTTCCTGGATCAGTTCCCCCTGCGGGAGGGCTTCCGCCAGGTCAACGCCGTGTACCGCTTCTACGGGATGCGGCAGCTGGACTCCAACGGCATCTTCCTGAAGGACAGCATGGTCTTCAAGACCGAGACGGCCACCAATGAGGATCAGATCCGCTACGGCGCGTCCCTCTACAACGCGGCCATCCAGGCGTGGCTTGGCGATTGCCACGTCTACTACACCGTGGTGCCCGACAAGACGTACTTTGTCCGGGATCAGGGCTATCCCCATCTTGACTATGACAGACTCTATGCTATAATGGAGAACGACGTCCAGGGCGCTACATTTGTGGACATCCGGGACACCCTGTCCCTGGACAAATACTACCGCACGGACACCCACTGGAAACAGCCGGATCTCTTTGACACCGTCCAAAAGCTTGGCGACGCCATGGGCGTGGGCGACGCCCTCACGCCAAAGGACGCCTACACCGCCCACACCCTCTCCCCCTTCTACGGGGTCTATCTGGGGCAGGCGGCTGTGCCCATGGACACGGACGACCTTGTGTACCTCACAAGCGAATACACCGACAGCGCCAAGGTCACCGGCCCCATGTACAAGTACGACAGCGTCTACCCCACGGAGCTTTTTGAGGGAATGGACGGGTACGATGTATTTCTGGGCGGCACTCAGCCCATAATTGAGATAGAGTGCCCCAACGCCCGCACCGACCGGGAGCTGTACATCTTCCGCGACTCCTTCGGCTCCTCCCTGGCCCCGCTGTTTACCGGGGCGTATGCCAAGATCACGGTCATCGACCTTCGGTATGTGACCACCGCCTATCTGCCCAACTACGTTACGTTCACCCCCGGCGCGGACGTGCTCTTTGTGAACTCCACGTTGGTGCTGAACACCGCCATGATCATGAGGTGACTTTTCCATGAAGCTCTTCCGCCGCCTGCTGGCTCTGATGCTCTGCGCCCTTCTGCTTCTGTCCGCCCTGGCCGGGTGTGACCGGGACGGCAATACCAACGATACCGGCGACACCTGCGATACCGGCACCGCCGGAGGCACCCTGCCCCCGGAGAAGGGGCCGGATCCGGAGGCGCTGGCCTCCGGCGCTCTCAAGACCACCGTTGCCGAGCTGAAGGCCCGGATAGACGGCTCGCGTCTGGGCGCGTATCTGCGGTTTTTGGAGCGGGAGAACGTGGCGGCGGACTTTACCGTGGGCCATCCCGACGACCTGGGCGACAACGCCGTCATCTCCGCCGGGACACTGGCTATGAACCGCACCGCCGGTACGGCGCTGATGGACTTCACCCTCTCCGGCGCGGACGGGGCGGGGGAAACCGTCTCCCTGCCCATGAAGCTCTGGTACAGCCCCGAATTTTTTGGCTTGAGCTCTCCCCTTTTCGGCAGCGACACCTTTTACGGCGTGTCGCCCCAGAATATGGCCGCCCAGCTGGAGGGCACGGATTTCGCGGCGCTCTTCTCCCTGAACACCGAGGCCCTGGCCCAGGGCGACCGGTTCTTAGACACGCTCCCCGGCAACGTGGGCGTCCTCAAGGCGGGATTTCTGGACGGGATGCAAAGCTCCCTGCTCAGCCTGCTGGAGGGCCGGACGCTGGCGCTGGAGCCGCTGACGCTCTCCCACGGGGGGCAGACCTTTGAGGGGTACGCCGTCAGGGCCGCCCTCACCGCCCAGGAGGCCGGCCAGCTCCTGGCCGACGCGGCCAATCTCCTGCCGGAGGCCGTACTGCTCTACGGCATCGTCTCCCAGGACGAGCGGGTGCTGACCGTTTCCGAGCACCTGGACAAGCTCAGAACGGGCGCCTCCGGCGCCACGCTGGAGCTGGACGCGGCGGACGGCCGGCTTCTGGGCTTCCGTCTGGAGCTCACCCTGGAGGGCGGCACAAGTACCGTGTCCGGTACCCTCTACGGCGACGACGACCGGAGCGTTAGCGTAGAAATACAGGATCTTCTGGACTTCACTCTGACCCTGGACAGCGATCTCCGCTTTGACATGGTGACCCACAGCGACATGCCCACCGTCACCAACATCGACTGGAAGGCCGACGGGGCGCTGGAGCTGATGGCCTACACCAACGACGTCACTGACCTGTGCCTGGACGGGACGGCCACGGTGACGGAGGACGCCCTGAGCTTCGACGGCATCTGGTTTTCCGGCGAGCGGGGCGACCGCAATCAACTGACCTTCACCGCCGGCCCCGGCGAGGCCCCCGCCGCCCCCGCCAACACCAAAAACGTGGCGGATATGAGCGCCGCGGAGCTCTATAAGCTGGTGTCGAAGCTCCTCTTTAACGGGCTGTTTGGGGAGTAAAACTGTCGCCAAAGGCCTGACGGCCTTTGGCCGGCAAGGGGAACGTGCGGGGGATTTTTCCGACGCGCATGTCGCCGGAAAAAAATTGAAGTTGAGTTTTTTTAATCTATAACGGGGGAAGGCTTTCGCTTTCCCCCGTTTTCCCTTGACTTTGCGGTTTTCAAGCTTATAATGGCTGGTAGTATACGGAAAGGACGCGATAAACTTGAAAACCTGTATCAACCGGCTTCTCTGCCTGACGCTGGTGTTGGCGCTGGCGCTCTCCCTGGGCGGCTGCGGGAAAATGGACGGCTTTTTGGGTGCGGCGGATCTGCTGGTCAGCGCCGCGGATATGCCCTCTCCCGAAAATGACCCGGCGGGATTTTTGCGACTCAACGCCGTCAACACCATCGAGGCGGTGAAGGCGCGTTACGCCGGCTCGCCCCTGGCGGCGCTGGCGGGGATCCGGGCCGATGCCGGCGTCCTCACCCTGACGTGGGGGGAGACCCGGGAGCGGCTCACCGCCGCCCTGACCTTTGACCGGACAGCCGGGAGGATCGGCGTGGAGGCCGCCGGCGGCGGCCTCCACGCCCGGTTGTACGCCGACCCGGACTTTTTCGGCGTCAGCCTGCCGGAGATCGCCGGCGGGACTTACTACGGCTTCGCGCCGGCGGACGTCTACAGCCGCGCCAGCAACAGCGCCCTGGGCGGGCTTATGGGGGAGGATGTGTTGACGGCCCTGAAGGAGCTGGAGAGCCTGCTGGACGCCGCCCGATCCGCCTCGCCGCCGGATCCGAAGGAGGCGGAGAAGCGGCTGGAGAACGCTTTTGAAGAGCTTTTTTCCGCCTCCCAAGTGAACGTGGAGAGATCCGCAATCCAGTACGGAGATCAAAAAACCGACGGATATATCCTCACCGTGGACGCCGCCGGCGCGGCCGTGTCGGCCTTTCAGCAGGCGCTCCGGGAGATTTTTCCTGCTCTGACGGCCGGGCCCTCGGAAAACAGCGCGGACGCCCCCGCCGGGTGCCGGACCGTCTTTGCCGCCAACGGCTTTCTTGTCTCCGCGACGCTGGAATTCACCGGCGGGGACGGCTCCCGGTGGGGCCTGGCGCTGGAGCTTTTCACGGAGAACGGCGAGACGCTCACCCTTACCCGCTCCGGGGAGACGGTCACGCTCATGAGCCGTCCGGTGCCCGGGGAAAACGGCTGGAGCCACACCCTCACCCTGCAAAAGGGCGGGCAAACCTCCGTGCTCACCACCGCCTATGAGAAGGACAATGTCGCTCTTTCCCTGGCAGCCCCCGAAAAAAGCTTGCGCGTCAGCGGTGAGCTTCACGTCACGGAGGACGGCTTCACCCTGGACAACGCTTCGGTCGCCTCGGGCCGTCCGGCCTCCGTCCGCCCGCTGACGGCGTCCTTTGCCGCCAGCGGTCCTGTGGAAAAGCCCACGGATACGGTGGATATCTTCTCCCTGGATGAGGCGGCCCTCTCTTCCCTGCTGATCAGGGCGTACAAGGCGATGGAAAAAGAGGGAATTTGATCAACACATAAAACGCCACAGGGCCGCCCGGATTGGGCGGCCCTGTCATATGCTTTTTCCCGTTTTTATCGCGTAAGCAGATACCACCAGATGGCCGGAACCTCCCGGAGGTAGTAGTTCAGCTCCAGGACGGGGTAGCCGGAGTAGGCGGCGCGGGCGGTGGTGGAGGAATATCCCAGATCGGCGGCCATCAGGCGGGCCCGGGCGATGTGGTAGCCGCCGGTGATAACGGTGACGTTCTCGTCCGCCGCGCCCAGCTCCGCAAGCTTTTGCCGGGAGAAGGTCAGGTTCTCCTCGGTGCTGGTGGATCGATCCTCCAGCACAAGCCGGGAGGCGTCCACGCCCCGGGCCGTGAGCCAAGCGTACATGCATTGGGCCTCGGAGATGTCCTCCCCCGCCCCCTGGCCGCCGGAGAGCACCAGCACGGCGTCTGGGTTCTCCCCGGCGAATTTCAGCGCTGTATCCAGACGCACCCGCAGGGCCCGGGAGGGAACCGTCCCGTTGACGCCCGCGCCCAGCACCACGGCGTACCGCTCCGGCGCCTTAATGGGGCGGGCGTTGATGCGCTCCGCCACCACATAGCCCTCGGTGACGAAGACGGCCAGAAAGCCAATGACCACGCAGACATTCAGAAAAACGCGCAGGGCGGAGGCCGCCTTTTTGTGCTTGACGGACAGCAGCCGCAGGAGCATATAGCAGAAGATCAGCGCGGCGGCGCCCCCAAAGCACACGGGCAGAAAGCGGTAGCCGATCATGGCGAACTGAAAAAACGCCGCCAAAACCAGCAAGATCACAATGGGAACCCAATAGCGGGCAAATTTTTTCATTCCGATGCCTCCTCCCAGGCGCTGTAAAGCCCCTCCAGCTCCTGGGTAAGGGCCTGATGCTCCTCCGTCAGCTCCATGAGCCGCTGGTAGTCCGTGGCGGCGGCCTCCTGGGCGGCCTCGTTTTCGGCGATCCGGGCCTCGAGTCTCCCGATCTCCCGCTCCAGCTTCGCGGCGCTGGCCCCCTTGGCCGCCGGCGTCTTTTTCGGCGGCTTTTTGGGCTTCTCCGCCTTGGCGGTGACGGTCTGGGCCAGCTGCTTCTGCCGCTCCAGATACGCCCTGTACTCGTCAAAGCCCATGCGGTAGTCCCGCAGAGCGCCGTTCTCCATGGCCCAGATGCGCGTGGCGAAGCGGCTGATGAAATACCGGTCGTGGGAGACGAACAAAAGGGCCTCGGTGTAGTCGGACAGGGCCTCCTCGATCCACTCGCGGCTGGCCGCGTCCAGGTGGTTGGTGGGCTCGTCCAGGATCAAAAGGTTGATGTCCGAACGCATCAGCATACACAGCTTCAGGCGGCTCCGCTCTCCGCCGGACAGATCGCCCACCCGGGTGAAGACGCTCTCCCCCCGGAAGAGGTAGGCCGCCAGCCTGTCCCGGGCCTCCTGCTGGGTGCATTTGGCCTCGAACATCATGGCCTCCAGTACGGAGAGGTTTTCATCCTCAAAGCGCACGGTCTGGGGCAGATAGGCGGCCTTGACGGCGGGGCCCAGACGGATAAAGCCCGTGTCCGTGGGCTCCAGGCCCATGATCATTTTCACTAAGGTGGATTTGCCCGTGCCGTTGTCGCCGATGAGGGCCACGGACTCCTTCGGCTCCATAAGAAGCTCCGTCTCGCCCAAGATCCTCCTGTCCCCAAAGGCTTTGGTGACGCCCTTGGCCACCAGCACCTCGTCGCCCCGGAACTCCGTTTGACCAAACCGGGAGCGCATCTTCGCCTCCTCTTTTGGCCTTTCCGTCACGCGCATCCGCTCGATGCGCTTTTCCATGGAGAAGGCCCGCTTGTGGAGCTTATCATTCCCCATAAAGGCCCAGAGATGCAAATCGTCCGCCGCCTTCTGGAGTTGGGCGATCTTGGCCTCCTGCTTTTCATACTGCTTCAGGCGCTCCTCGTACCGGCGCCTTTTTTCCTGCAGATAGAAGGTGTAATTCCCGCTGTAAAATTCCGGCAGGCCTTCCACGATCTCGATGACGCGGCTGACGGTCTTATCCAGAAAATACCGGTCGTGGGAGATGGCCAGGACGGTGCCCTTGAAGCGGTTAATATAGTCCTCCAGCCACTCGGCGGCGGACATATCCAGGTGGTTGGTGGGCTCGTCCAGCAGGAGGATGTCGGTGTCCTCCAGAATGAGCCGGGCCAGGTTGAGGCGGGTCTTCTCCCCGCCGGACAGCTCCGCGTAGGGCTGTTCCCGCTGGACGCGGGGGATGCCCAGGCCGTTGGCCACCGTGTCCCGAAAGCGCTCCAGCTCCCAGCCGCCCAGCCGCTGGAATTCCGCCGACAGCTTATCGTAGGCCCGGAGGGTGTCGCTGTCGGAGCCGCCGGCGGCCATTTTCTCCTCCAGCTCCTCCATTTGGCGGCCCATGCGCTCGATGCGCTTCTGGGCCTGCCGCAGGACATCCTCGCCGGTGAAGGCCTCCGGGTAAACGGGCAGCTGGCTCAGCACGCCCACCCGCTTTCCCGGCGGCGTGACCACGGCGCCCTCGTCGGCCTCCAGCGCCCCGGAGATGACGCGAAAGAGCGTGGTCTTCCCCGCCCCGTTACGGCCCAGGATGCCCACGTGCTCCCCCGCCGTCACATCAAAAGTGACGCCCTTTAAAATATCGTTGCCTTTTTCATAGGCGATGCGGATTTTTTGTACGGATAGATCGATCATAACGCAATTACACGTAAAAAGGCCGCCCGTCGGACAGCCTCAGAGTATTGACAAACCCCAAATTAAATTCTAATTTTTTTCCGGCGGCATGTACGTCGGAAAAAATCCCTTTTGTCGCACAAGTGTACCGCTTTGCGGCGCGCGCAGTGTGACGGCAGGGGATAAATTTCTGAATTTCGCAAAATTCAGAAATTTTTCCCGCACGTTCCCCTTGTCGGGCAAAGGCCGTCAGGCCTTTGTCGACAGCTTTAGGCCGCCCGACGGACGGCCTTTTTGACTGTTGACTTCAATTACTCCTCGGGCTCCAGATCCTCGTCGTCGTACTCCTCGTAGTCGTCGTCATCGTCGTTCTCGTCCTCTACCTCGGTGAGGTCGAGCTCCAGCGTCTCGCCGCACTCAGGGCAGCTGATGACGCCCTGCTCCAGGTCGCCCTCCTCCAGAACAAGCTCGGCGCCGCAGGCGGGGCAGACGACCTCGTACTCGTAGTCCTCGTCCTCGTCGTCCTCGCAGCAATGATGGTGGTGATGGCGATGGCCGCAGCTGCAGCCGCCGTCGGGATCCTCCTCCTCGTAAACGACGCTCTCCACCAGCTCCAGATCGTCGGAGACGGCGTCCAGACCGTCGTTCAGCTCCTCGATGGCGTCCTGGATGTCCTCCTGGCCCAGGGCCAGATCCTCCAGGGCGTCAACCACAGCCGCCAGGATCTTGCCCTCGCCCTTCTCGGTGTCCAGGCCCATGCCTTCCATAAGGCCCTTGATATAAGCCACTTTCTCAGCAGGTGTCATTTGAAATATCCTCCTTCAAAGATCAGTCTGTTGAAATGAACCTTATTTGCCGGTAAAGGACGCCGCTTATCCCTTGGCGCGCTCCAGGTACTCGCCCACGCGGGTGTCGATGCGGATCTTGTCGCCCACGTTGATGAAGAGGGGCACCTTGATCTCGGCGCCGGTCTCCAGGGTGGCGGGCTTTAAGGTGTTAGTGGCGGTGTTGCCGGCAAAGCCGGGGTCGGTATCCACGATCTCAAGCTCCACGAAGTTGGGGGGATCCACGGAGAAGACGTCGCCCTTGTAGCTGGAGATGGTGCAGATCATGTTCTCCTTGACGAAGCGGAAGTTGTCGCCCAGCTTGGAGGCGGCCACGGGCTCCTGCTCGTAGGTCTCGGGATCCATGAAGTAGTACAGCTCGCCGTCCTGATAGAGGTACTCGGCCTCCTTGCGCTCCACAAACGCCTCCTCGAACTTGGCGGTGGGGTTGAAGGAAGTCTCGGTGACGGCGCCGGTGATGAGGTTCTTCATCTTGGTGCGGACGAAGGCCGCGCCCTTGCCGGGCTTGACGTGCTGGAACTCAACGACCACAACGGGCTTTCCCTCATATTCAAAAGTCTTGCCGTTTCTGAAATCGCTGGCGGTAATGGTTGCCATGTTTATATCCTCCCGTAGAGTAGTATTGCTGATAAAGAATCTAATCTATTCTACATCATATTCTCCCTTTTTGCAAGAGAAAATCTGACAATCGCCGAAAAAACTGTCAGGCGCAGTAAACCTCCAGCGTTTTGGGCAGCTCCGTCAGGTCGAAGCAGCCGTCCTCGCAGATCTGAATGACGTCCTCGATGCGCACGCCGAACTGTCCCGGCAGGTAGATACCCGGCTCCATGGAGATGACGTCGCCGGGTTCCAGCACGTTCTCGCTCCTGGGGGAGCAGTTGGGGTACTCGTGGATATCGATGCCCACGCCGTGGGAGAGGGAGTGGGAGAAATATTCCCCGTAGCCGGCCTCCGTGATGACCCTGCGGGCCACGCCGTCCAGCTCCTTTCCGGTCATGCCGGCCCTGGCCGCCGCGATGGCCTCCGTCTGGGCCCGGAGGACGGTGTCGTACACCTTCATCATCTCCGCCGTGGGCTCGCCGATGGCCACGGTGCGGGTGGTGTCGGAGCAGTAGCCCTTATAGAGCGCGCCGAAATCCATGGTCAAAAAGCCCCGCTGGATCTTCACGTCCCTGGGCTTGCCGTGGGGGACGCTGGAGAGGGCGCCGGAGACGACGATGGGATCGAAGGATTTGTCCTGAGCGCCGGCCTTCAGCATCTGGCAGGTCAGCTCCGCCGCCAGCTCCCGCTCCGTGATGTCCGGGGTGATGAGCTTCAGGGTGTTGAGGTACGCCTTCTCGGCGATCCGCTGGGCGGCGATGAGGATCTCCATCTCCTCGGCGGATTTGACGGCCCGCAAATCCCGGAGAAGGCTCTGCCCCGGCACGAAGGCGGGCTCCAGCTTGCTCTGGAGCTCCGTATAGGCGGCGTAGCTGAGGGAGCCCTCCTCCACCGCCAGCTTTGTGACGCTGTGGGCCTTGAAGTAGTCGTTCATCATCTCGTAGATGGGCTTGTCGTTGGAGCGGATGACCTCCACCTCAGTGATGCTCCGGCTGGCCTCCTCAAAGTACCTGGCGTCGATGAAAAGCGCCGCGTGGCCGTCGCCGCAGATGATCAGCTCCCCGGCGGAGGAGGCGAAGCCCGTGGCGTAGTACCTGTTTTGGGGGCTTGTCACAAAAATGGCCTGGGCGGGGCTTTTGGCCACGGCGGCGGAGATTTTCTTTACGTTGTTCATGGGAATACACTCCTTTTTTAACGTTTTTCCCGTCTGAAGGGAAGCTCAAAAAAATATCGGATCGCCAGAAACGGGTTTGTGAACTTGATAGGCTCCACCAGGAGCATCTGTACGCCGGCCAAATTGGCGGCGATGGTGTCGGTGTAGATCTGATCCCCCGCCAGGGCCGCCTTCTCCGGGGCCGTGCCGGTAACCGCCAGGGCCTCCCGCACGCCGCGGGGGCTGGGCTTCCCCGCCCGCTTGAGGTACGGGATGCCCAGGAGAGCGGCGAAGATTTCCGGACGCTCCCCCTTGTTGTTGGACACGATAAAGAGGGAGACGCCGGCCCCCTTGAGCCCCTCCGCCCAGTCGGTGACGGGCTTTTCCAGGGTCAGGGTCTTGTAGGGCGCGATGGTATTATCCACGTCCAGGATGAGAAGCTCCACGCCCAGCTCCCGCAGGATCTCCGGCGTGATCTCCGTAACGTTATGGAATTTTCTCCGGGGGAAAAGGGAAAAACGCATAACCGCCATCCTCGCGCATAAAGTTCTTTGTCCGGGCCTGTCCGGGCCCACAACCGCAGTATAGCACATAACCGGGGAAATGTATATGGATGAAATGAAAATTTATCTCACCGCGCCGGGGGAGCTTTCGGCAAAAGCCGCCCGGTACGGCCCTGTGGCGGCGCGTCTGTGGCGGCTGGGACGGGATCTGAAGCTGACCCGCACCCCCCTGCCCGAGACTCGCGTCGCCCTGGCGGTGGTGGACGCCACGTCCTTTGGGGGACGCGGCCCCCACGAGACCCTGGCGCGGGCGCTCCTTTGTCACTGCTGTCTTGCCGGATGCCGGGGCCTTGTGCCGGAGCTTCCCCGCCCCAACGAGGCCCTGCTGCGGTTTTGCCAGGTGCTTGACCGAATGGCCTCCCGGGCCGGGCTGGAGCTCTATCTGCCCCGGGGATATGCCGCCGCCGCTCCCGGCTCTTTTGTGCTGATCCCGGCGCAGAACACCGGCGGGACGTATGAGGGGCGGCTCAGGCGGCTCTCCGCCCTCTACGGCGCGGACAGGCTGGCCCTGACGCTGGATACCCTGGCCACCCGCACTCTCCTCCCCTGCCGGGCGGGACTTGGCCAAAAGGTCAGGCGGGCGGAGCTCCCGCCTCTGACGCCCCACTTCTCCCCCGCTCTCTGCGCCAACACAGCCTCCCGCCTGAACAACGGACGCGCCGAGGTCATCCTCTGGGACGACGAAACCACCCTCCGTCAAAAGCTGGCCGCCGCCCGGGCGTTGGGGATTTGCCGGGCATTTGTGGAGTTCCCCATTGATTGACAGCCCGGTAGTTGTCCGGGACGGGCCGCTGAGGGCGGCGGCCCCTACTTCTTCATCTTATCTGTCAGGGAATTGACCATATTCGTAAGCTTCGCCAGCTCCTTGGTGGCGAGGCCCTCGCACTCTTTGGCGGTGAGCACAAGGCGGTTGACGGCCTCCAGAAGCCGCTTGTAGGCGTCGTCGGCGCGCTTGCGGGCCGGGGAGACAGGCTTGTCCTTCCGCACCCGAATGCCCTCCGTCAGGCGTACGAATTCCCCTGTCTTCAAATCGTACTCCGTGCCGGAGTAGGGGGCGTAGGCGTCGATGCCGTGCTCCTCCCGAAGGCACCGGGCCAGCTCCTCGCAGGCCCCCTCGTCGCCGTGGTTCACAAAGACCTTTTTCGGCTTCGGATCAAAGCCGGTGATCCAGTCGATGAGCCCCGCCTTGTCCGCGTGGCCGGAGACGCCGGGCAGATACTCGATCTGGGCGTTCACCGCCACGTCGTCCCCGAAAAGCTTTACGCTCTTTGCCCCGTCGTAGATAAGCCGGCCCAGCGTCCCCGCCGCCTGATATCCCACGAACAGGATCATACATTCCGGCCGCCACAGGTTGTATTTCAGGTGGTGCCGCACCCGGCCCGCGTCGCACATGCCGGAGGCGGACAGGATGATCTTGGGCTCCGCGTCCGTGTTCAGCGCCTTGGATTCGTCGGTGGAGGTGGTGAGCCGCAGGCCCGGGAATACCAGCGGGTTCTCCCCGGCGGCCATGACGGCCCGCGTCTCCTCGTCCAGGTACGCGGTGTCGCACTGCATGAACACCGAGGTGGCCTCGTTGGCCAGGGGGCTGTCCACATAGACGGGGAAATCCGGGTGCCCCTTCACAAGGCCGGCGTTTTTGATCTCGCGGATGAAGTACAAAATCTCCTGCGTCCGGCCCACGGCGAAGGACGGGACGATCACGTTGCCGCCCCGGTCCAGCGTCCTCTGGATGAACCCCGCCAGGGTGTTGATGTACTCCCGCCGCTCCCCGTGGAAGCGGTCGCCGTAGGTGGATTCCAGCATCACGAAGTCCGCCTCCGCCACATGCTGGGGATCGCGGATGATGGGCTGATCGGTGTTGCCCACATCCCCGGAAAAGACCATTTTCCGCGCCTCGTCCCCCTCGTGGAGCCACGCCTCGATGCAGGCGGAGCCCAGGAGATGGCCGATGTCGGTAAAGCGCACGGTGAGGGCCTCGTTTATCTGGATGGGCCGCTCATAGTCGCACCCGCGAAAGAGCTTCAGCACCCCCTCCGCGTCGTTGAGGTCAAAGAGCGGCGGGAGCTCCGGCTCGCCGGCGCGGCGGGCCTTGCGGTTTTTATACTCCGCGTCGCTCATCTGGATGTTGGCGCAGTCGCGGAGCATGATCTCGCAGAGATTCCTGGTGGCCTCCGTGGTGTACACCGCCCCCCGGAAGCCGTTTTTGTACAGGAGCGGCAGCAGCCCCGAGTGATCCACGTGGGCGTGGGTCAGCAGGACGCACTCGATGTCCTTTTCCGCCACGGGCAGAGGCACATTTTCAAAGGCCGTGGTTCCCTGCCTCATGCCGCAGTCGATAAGGGCCATATGGCCGCCCGCCTCCAGCAGGGTACAGCTGCCCGTAACGTCGTGGGTGGCGCCGATAAATGTGATTTTCATTGAAGACACCTCCGGGTTGTAGTATAATGGGATCATCATCCTGTGAGGAGGAATATGAATGGAACTCAAAACCGATATTTTCAGTCTTTTCAACAACGAGTGGGCACTGGTCACCGCCGGCACGGCGGAGCGGTTCAACACCATGACCGTCAGCTGGGGCGGCGCGGGCACCCTCTGGGGCAAAAGCGTCGTCACCGTCTACGTCAAGCCCGTGCGGTATACCCACGAATTTTTGGAGGAGAACGGCTTTTTCACCGTCAGCTTCTATCCGGAGAAATACCGCAAGGCTCTGCTGCTCCTGGGGAGCGAATCGGGCCGGGACGGGAATAAGGTGGCGAAGGCCGGCCTGACGCCGAGATTTCTTGAAAACGCCGTGACCTTTGCCGAGGCCCACACCACGCTTGTCTGCAAAAAAATCTACCGCCAGGATCTGGACCCCGCCGCCATGCCGGAGAACGTGGTCAACGCCTTCTACAAAACCGAAGCGCCCCACACCATGTATATCGGCGAGGTGGTGGAGATCGTCAGGTAAAGCGAAAAGCTTGTAAAATTCGATCCTTTGTGATAGGATTTACGGTGAGGTGAACGATTATGGACGCACGCCAAAAAATCAAGGCTTCCGCGGAGTCCAAAGCGTATTCCGCCGACATCAAGCTCCTGACGGCGGCCTATCTCTTCCTGCTCTTTGTCTCCGCCGTCCTTGTCTGCGTCGGCATGGCGGGCCTGGCAAACTACTGGAATACCGTTTTTTTGATCTTCGTCGGGTTCCTTACCGTGCTGTACGTCCCCTTCATCGTCTACTGCGGGATAAAATACGCGGCCCTTTTCAAATCGCCCGACAGCTATGTTTTCTCCGATCAGGTTCTGGAGGAATTTGAGCACGCGGGCTTTTTGGGGAACCGCGTGACCTTCCGCGTCAACCTCCGGGACGCCGGCGGGAACGCCGTAAAGGTTCGGACAAGGCCCATCTACTGCACCAATTGGAAACGCCCGCGCTATGAGGACTTTTACCGCAAAAAGGTCTCCGTGGGTTACAACACCGCGACCGGCGAGGTCATTGTGATTGCGAAATAGCGCTACCTCGGAAACATATCCATGGCCACGGGGGTGTAGAACAGGCGTTCCACCTCCGTGGGCGTTTTTGTCTTGGCCAGGATCCACATGAGCTTGGCGATGACGGCCTCGGTGGTCATATCGTAGGCTTCCAAAACGCCCAGCTCCCGCTTGAGCCGGTGGCCCACATGGTAGACCGTCAGATCCGACCCCTCGTTCTCCACCTGGGTGGTTAGGACGGCGATCCGGCCACGCTCCATCCACCCGCGCACGGATTCGAAAAAGCCCCCCGCCTCCGGCAGGCCCCCCACGCCGAAGCTCTCGATGACCACAGCGTCGCTGCGCTCAAAGAGAAAGTCCAGCACGTCCCGCTTGACGCCGGGGATCAGCTTCAAAAGCGACACCCTCGTGTCCAGGGCGTCGGAAAACTCCGGCTCCGGCCCGCAGACCTGGCGGATGAAGGGCAGCACCGCCCCGTCCCGGATGACGCCCAGATCCGGGTAGTTGATGCTCTCAAAGGCCGAAAAGCTCTTGGAGCGCGTCTTTTTGGCCCGGGTGCCCAGGATGACCTTGTGGTCAAAGACGATGGACACCCCCGGCAGGTCCGACGCGGCGCACAGCAGAGCGTCCCGCAGGTTCTCCCTGGAGTCGGTGGAGTCCACCCCCATGGGCCTCTGGGCCCCGGTGAGGACGATGGGCTTGGGGCTCCCCTTGATAAGATAGCTCAGGGCCGCGGCCGTGTAGGCCAGCGTGTCCGTGCCGTGGGTGATCACAAAGCCGTCAAAGTTACCATAATTTTCTTTTATGCACGCCGCGATCATCAGCCAGTGGCGCGGCTCGATATTGGTGCTGTCCAGGGCCAGCAGCTCCACGGCCTCCGCGTGGACGCCGCTCTCCACCCCCGCAAGCCCCGTCAGCAGCTCAGAGGCCGTCAGCCCCGGCGCCAGCCCGTCCCCCGTCTCCCAGGACGCGATGGTTCCTCCGGTGCCGATGAGCAGGATCCGCTTCACCGTCTATCCCCCCGTTTCCCCGTTGTCTCTCCGGCCGGACGTTTTGTCCCGGCCTTTTATTTATGCAAAAGTTGTATTAATAATGCTTAAATATACTGTTGACATTTCGAAATCTATGTGGTATATTTATATTGTAATCGTTCGTGATTGCTTTATATGTTTCCGCTCAGCCGTGTTCGGCGTACCAGTCGTCCACGCTCCGTGTCAGCTCCAGGATGGAGCTTCGCACCGAGGCGTGGATCTCCGGGGCGCCCAGGCGCTCCAGGATATACGCCCTGGAGCCGGCGTCCAGAAAGTGCCAGGAGAAGCGGTCGCTGCCCTCCCGGTGGACGCCCACCCGGATCCGCCACTGGTCGGAGGTATAGACCTCCACCAATGCCTCGTCCTCAAAGGGCCAGTCCGGGATGCCCATGGTCACATACTGCCGGAAGGGGGCCCCGTCGGCGGCCTTCTCCACAAAGCCGGACAACAGCTCCAGCACCTTGCCCACCAGAAGATCCATCTTTTCGTCAAAGGTCAGCTTTTTCTTTTCAGCCATGATGACCGCCTCCGTTTCTTTTTTTCACGCGCGTCACAGGCCGGCGCGGAGGGCGCGCACCTCGTCCATAAAGCGCTCCAGACGCCGGGGATCCACAGGGTTGACGGCCTTGCCCTCCTCCTTGAACCAGCTGCCCACGATGGCGCCGTCGGCGCAGGCGAGCTGTTCCCGAACCGTCTCGGCGGTGAGGCCCGCGCCCACGATCAGCGGGAAGCTGCCGGTCACCTGGCGGAAGGACTTGATCTTGTCCAGCTCCGTGTTGATGCCCGTGCCGGCCCCGGTGACCACGATGGCGTCGCACCGCTCCATGCCCAGGCGCAGATCCTCCTCCACGCTCCGGCCGGACAGCACCGGCTGGTACTTGAACCGCACCCCGCCCAGCACGCTGACCGTCCCGTCCCGGAGGGAGCTGATCATCCGGGCGTACTCCTGATCCCGTTGGGGCTGGAGGTGCCCGCAGATGGAGTCCACCTGCATGAAGGCCGCGCCGTAGTGCCTGGCGGCCTCGTAGCTGCCGGAGAAGTCCCCCAGCAGGTTGACGCCGTAAATTTTTCCGGGGTAGTTGTCCCGGAGGTACGCCAGCGTCCAGGCCACGTCCTCGGCGGTGCCGAAGTAGTCCTCCACCAGCACGGCGTCCAGGCCGCACTCGTACATCTGGCCGATCTCCAGCCTGGCCCTGGCGCGGAAGCCCTCTCCGCCGCCGCCCCCCAGGTGGATCATGCCGATAACCGGCTTCTTCTTCTCAAAAAGCTCAAGAAACCCCATCCCCACGTACCTCCTTTAAAAAATTTCTGTTTGTTTCGTCAGCTTACGTCCCATATATTTTGGGTTGATATACAGTATGTAGACAAGCCCCACGGCGGCGATGAGCGCTGCGCCCACGATTCCCATGCCGAAGCGGATATCCGAAAGCCCCAGGAGGGCCTGGACGGCGCAATAGGCAAGCTCGATAACCGTTTTTTTCCGCCGCTGTCCGGGATCGGACGTAAAGCGGTGGTTGGACGCCATCCACACGGAGCAGGCGGCCAACAGGATCAGCTCCAGGAAAACCGGAATCAGAAGCGCCTTGGAGGGGGTGTCGGCCTTGATACGGTTGTAATCATAGATGGCCGTGGCGGAACCCACCAGGAAGCCGGCCTGCAGGATGATCGCCCACCGGGTCAAGTTCGCCCGCAGGATCGGATTGGGTTTTTCCCTGTCCTCCGGCGGCGCCGCCGCGTCCTTTAGCGCATCCTTGGGCCCCTCCACCAGCTCCGTAAGCTCTGTCTCCAGCAGCTTTGTCAGCTCCACCAGATTGGCCGCCGTGGGCTCGGACCTCCCCGTCTCCCACTTGGAGACGGCCTGCCGGCTCACGCCCAACCGCTCCGCCACAACCTCCTGGGAGAGCTTTAACTGCTCCCGCCTTCTCCTGATGTTTTCACCCAGGCTCATTCCGGGCACCTCCTTATGTCTTTGGTATGCTCATTGTACCAAAAGACCCGGTTGCGCGCCACCAACTATCTGTCAACCGTAGGTTGCTCCCGCAGCCATTCCACAGATCGGGTCAGCCCCGCCGCGGTTTTTGTCTCCAGCACCACCCGGCAATTTCGTTCCTCCGCCAGACGCAGATATTTTTTAAGGTCGATCTCCCCCGCTCCCAGGGGCAGGTGGTTTTTCTTCCCCAGGGCGTCGTGCATGTGCATGTGGACAAGGCGGGACTTATGCGCAAGGATGAATTGTTCATCCACCCCGCCGCAGCCGTGGTCGTGTCCGATGTCGAAGGTCAGGCCGAACACCGGGGACTCCAGAAGGATCTCCATGGCTTCCTTCTGAAAATCCGTATACCCGTCGCAGTTTTCAACGCAGACAGTTATCCGCGCGCCGCCAATGGCCTCCTCGCACAGCTTGCGGAAGGCGGCGACGCTGGCAAGATACCGCTCCCTGTACGCGTCAAAGAGGTACACCCTTCTGTCCGGCAGGGTAAAATAGACGCCTTTCGACAGGTGCATATTCAAAACGGGGATCTCAAGCTTTTTGGCAAGCTCGACAGTCTCCGCGACGGTGCGCCTGTACCCTTCGGCGATATAGGGGTTAAAGTCGCTGACATTCAGGTTCTCGTCCAGATGGATGGTGTAAAAGATCCCGTATTTCTCCGCGATCTCCCGGAAGCGGCAAACGTCGATCTCCCCCGGCTGATACTGGGGTAAATTCATGTTGAGCTCCACAAAATCAAGTCCCAGCTCCCGGCACCTGGCCGCGCAGTCCTCCAAATCGGGAAGCTCGATCAGGGTCGGCAGTCCGAATCTCAGCATTTTTCTCTCCCCTCTTTATCCCTGTATGTCCTCCGGTTTTTTCGCCAGATACAGGACATAGGTGTCCTGAAAAACGATTTTATTCCCGGCGGCCAGGACGGCGTCTCTGAGTCCGTCGAAAAGCTTGCTTCTATATGGTTCCGGAAGGACGATATGGTCACAATGGGTGCCGGAAAACGCCACATATTCGTCCGCGGTGAATTCGCGCCTCCCCGGATATTCGCGCCGTTCGAACGCCGTGTATCCATAGCGGACGGCATTTTCATACGGAAAGGAGCCATGCGTATAGGGGATCTCCGGTTTGAAATACGCGGAATAAACCTGTTGGATCCTATTGTACAGCTCCACATTCGGCGTTTTATAATCCGCCCTCGTCAGCATCATCGCCAGCGTTCCGCCCGGTTTCAGCAAATCAAATGTCTTCGAAAACGCAATTTCCTCCGGGAGCCATTGGATAGTTGCCGCTGAATAGATCATATCAAATTGCTGGCCGTCGAAATCGTGTGTAAGGAAGTCGTCGTTGACGATATGGAAGTTGGGAAGCGCGCCATATTTTTGTATCATCTTAGCGGTCAGATGCTCACCAAGCTCAATGGCGTGATAGTCGCAGCCTGTATTCAGGATCGGATCGGAAGCCTGCCCTGTTCCGGGGCCCAGCTCCAAAACGGTTTTATCGGGGCCGATCCCGGCATACGCGATCAAATCGGCAAATAACTCCGGGCTGTACCTGGGCCGGTATCGGTCAAATTGCTCCGGGATCGTATCAAATACTTTTCGGAATTCCATTTTTCTCTTCTCCATTCCGGGTGCTATCGAACGAGCAGACACACCGTCTCAACATGCAGGGTGCGGGGGAACATGTCTACGGCCTCGGCGGCGACGGCTTGGTAGCCGCGGGCGGAGAAGAGCTTCACATCCCGGGCCAGGGTGGCGGGGTCGCAGGAGACGTAGACAAGGCGCTCCGGGGCCATCTGGGTCACGGTGTCGATGACGGAGGGCTCCAGACCCCGGCGGGGCGGATCCACGATGACCACCTGGGGGCGGACGCCCTGGCGGGCCAGCATCAGAGCGGTGTCCGCGGCGTCGCCGCAGAAAAATTCCGCGTTTTCTATGCCGTTGCGCGCCGCGTTGGCCCTGGCGTCCTCCACGGCCTCGGGGACGATCTCCGCGCCGATGACACGCTTTGCCCGCTTGGCGGCGCACAGGGAGATGGCGCCGATGCCGCAGTAGAGATCCAGCACCGTCTCCTGGCCCGTCAGGGCGGCGAAGTCCAGGGCGCGGCCGTAGAGCACCTCGCACTGATCCCGGTTCACCTGGAAAAAGGACGGCACGGACAGGCGGAAGGTGAGGCCGCACAGCGTCTCATCCAGGGTGGAGCTGCCCCGCAGGGTGCGGTACGCATCCCCCAGGATCACGTTGGTTTTGCGCCTGTTGGACGACAGCAGGACGCCTGCGCATCCGGGCAGGGCCTCCCTGAGCCGGCGCACAAGATCCGCCTCATCGGGGAGCGCCCGCTCCGCCGGGGCGTTGACCACCAGACAGATAAGCGCCTGGCCGGCGCTGTTTGTCCGCACATACAGATGCCGCACCAGGCCCCGGTGGGCCGCCTCGTCGTAGGCCGCCGCACCGGAGGCTCTCATCCAGTCCAGCACCGCGCCACGGGCCAGACCCACGCTCTCCGGCTCCAGAAGGCAGTCCGGCACGTCGATCACCTCATGGCTCCTGCCCCGGTAAAAGCCGATTTTCGGCCCCGGGGACACCGGCAGCTGGGCCTTGCCCCGGTAGCGCTCCGTCTGGGCAGCTCCGTGTATTATGTCAACTTTCAGATCCGCGCCGCCCACGCGCCGCAGGGCGTCCTCCACCTTTTGGCGCTTGAAGCGCAGCTCCTCGGCATAGCTCATATGCCGCACGGCGCACCCGCCGCAGGCGGGATAGTGGGGACAGCCGGGGTCGACGCGCTCCGGGGAGGGCTCCTCAATCCCCTCCACCCTGGCAAAGGCCATGGATTTCAAGACCTTTAAAACACGCACGCAGCAGCGCTCCCCCGCTATGGCACCGGAGATAAACAGGGCCATCCCGTCCACGTGGGCCACGCCCATGCCGTCGGCGGAATAGCCGTCGCAGATTGCGGAAAGGATCTGGTTTTTCTTAAGCTCACTCATAAAATGCGCTCTCTTTATCCCCATAAAGCCGGGGAAGGCCCCGGCTTTATGTCAACTTATATAGTGTTGTCAGGCGATGATGACGGTGATCTCGTCCCCCTGGGCGGAGACGCCCACGCGGGTAAGCTCCCGCTGGTAGTTGTCGATGAGCTCGGCGGCCAGCCGGTCCTCGATGTCCTTCTGGATGGTGCGGCGGAGGTTCCTGGCCCCGTACTCCACGGAGTAGGACTTGCGCACCAGGTAGTCGATGACGGACTCATCCCAGACGAAGGTCATGGCCTTTTCCGCAAGGCCCGTCTTCAGCTCCTCCAGCATCAGCGCGGCGATGGAGCGGAAATTCTCCTCGCTGAGGCGGTTGAAGTAGACCACCTCGTCCACGCGGTTGATGAATTCGGGCCGCAGGAAGTCCCGCAGGGCCTTCATGACCCGCTCCCGATCCTGATCCCGGGCGGAGGTGCCGAAGCCCACGGTGCCGGAGCCGCGCCGGTCGGAGCCAGCGTTAGTGGTCATGATGATGATGGTGTTTTCAAAGTTGACCACCCGGCCCTGGGCGTCGGTGATGCGGCCGTCGTCCAGGATCTGCAGGAGGATATTCATCACGTCCGGGTGGGCCTTCTCGATCTCGTCAAAGAGCACCACGCTGTAGGGGCGGCGGCGGATCTTCTCGGTGAGCTGTCCGGCCTCGTCGTAGCCCACATAGCCCGGAGGCGAGCCGATGATCCGGGAGACGGCGAATTTCTCCATAAATTCCGACATATCGAGCCGGATCAGGGATTCGGGATTTTGGAACATATCGGCGGCCAGACGCTTCACCAGCTCTGTCTTGCCCACCCCAGTGGAGCCCACGAAGATGAAGCTGACGGGCTTGTGCTTCATGGAGATGCCCACGCGGTTGCGCTTGATGGCGGCGCAGACGGCCTCCACGGCCTCGTCCTGGCCCACGATGTGCTCCTTCAGGCGGTCGGACAGGTGCGCCAGCCGCTCGTGCTCGTCCTCCCGGATGGAGGAGGCGGGGATCTTTGTCCAGAGCTCTATGATGCGGGCAAAGTTGTCCATGCCCAGCTCCGGCATCCCCTGGGCCTGGAGCCGCTGCTTCTCGTCGGCGATGGCGATCTCACGGCCCCGCAGCTTGGCAAGGCGGGCGTAGTCCTCCTCCACATAGGGGCTGGAGTCGGATTCCGGGCGCTCCAGGAGCATATCCCGCTCCTTGGCGATATCCGCCAGCTCCCGGTCGATCTCCGCCAGACGGGCGTAATTTTTGCATTTTAAATTCACGTCGGAGCAGGCCTCGTCGATAAGGTCGATGGCCTTGTCCGGCAGGAAGCGGTCGGTGATGTACCGCTCGGAGAGCAGGACGGCCTGACGGCACATGGCATCGGAGATCTTCACCCCGTGGTACTGCTCGTAGTAGTGGGCGATGCCCTTGATGATCTTGATGGACTCCTCGATGGAGGGCTCCGTCACCGTCACCGGCTGGAAGCGGCGCTCCAGGGCGGAATCCTTCTCGATGTGCTTTCTGTACTCGTTGAAGGTGGTGGCGCCGATGACCTGGATCTCGCCCCGGGAGAGGGCGGGCTTTAGGATGTTGGCTGCGTTCATGCTGCCCTCGGCGTCCCCCGCTCCCACCAGGGTGTGCACCTCGTCGATGACCAGGATGATGTTGCCCACGGCCTTGATCTCCTCGATGAGGCCCTTCATGCGGGACTCGAACTGGCCCCGGAACTGGGTGCCCGCCACAAGGCTGGTCAGATCCAGCAGGTAGACCTCCTTGTCCCGGAGCTTATAGGGGACGTCGCCCTCGTTGATACGGATGGCAAGGCCCTCGGCAATGGCGGTTTTGCCCACGCCCGGCTCGCCGATGAGGCAGGGGTTGTTCTTCTGGCGGCGGTTCAGGATCTGGATGACACGCTCCATCTCCTCCTCCCGGCCCACGATGCGGTCCAGCTTCCCCTCCCGGGCGCGGCTCGTCAGGGAGATGCAGTAGGTGTCCAGGTATTTGCGCTTCCTGTCCCGATCCTTATGCTGGCGCTTGTCGTTCCCCTTCTCGGCGCTGCCGCCGCCCTGGCCGGGGCCGGGACCCATGTCCTGGGCGCCGAAGAGCTTGCCCAGGAACGGGAAGGTGGCCGTTTTGCCGGAATCGTCCTCGCCGTCGTCCTCGCCGCTCTCCGGCAGGTTCTCGGCGCCGTTCAAAGCCTCCATCATCTCACCGGCCATATTCTCGATGTCGTCGTCGGTGATGCCCATTTTCTGCATGAAGTCGTCCACCGGCTTCATGCCCAGCTCCCGGGCGCACTTCAGGCACAACCCCTCGCTGGTGGTCTTGCCGTTTTCGATTTTTGTCACGTAGATCACCGCCACGTTCTTATGACAACGGGCGCACAGTGCGGGTTCCATATACATACCTTCTTCCTTAAAACCAGAGTTTATCTATCAGCATCGGCCCTCCCCGGCGGGAAAACCGGTCGTTATCCTCTCTCCCGCTCCGTCCGGCGTTTTTTCAAAAAGGCCAGCAGGGACGGCACATAGCTCAAAAGCGCCGTCAGGGACACCAGCACCGCCAGGATCATAAGCGTTCTGGCGACGGCGGGAGGCAGCTTAAAAATCATAAGCGCGGCGCCCACGCAGAAAAGCACGAAGGTCGCGGTTTTTCCAACAAAATTTGAGGGCGGCACATTCTTTTCGCCGGTGGCGCGGACGAAGAGCCCGCCGGCCGCCATCAGGCTCTCCTTCGCAAGGTAGAACCAGAAGATCCAGCCGGGGATGATCCCGTCCAGGGAAAGGCACAGCACCATAGCCAAGGTCATCAGCTTATCCCCCGCCGGATCCAGGATCTTGCCCAGATTCGAGATGGCGTTATACCGTCTGGCAAGATACCCGTCCAGAAAATCGGTGACCGCCGCCAGGAGAAAGACGCCGGCGGCCCACATGCGTCCGTATTCACCTCCCAGCCTCCAGGCGGCCGCAAAAAGCGGCACCAGCGCGATCCGGAAGCCGGAAAGGATATTCGGAAGGTGTTTCATCTCTCTGTACCTTTCAAAACGCAGTCTTTACGCTGTTCAGATATTTAAAAGCTCGGCGATCCTGTTGGTCTCCAGCAGCTTTTGATAGAGAAACGTCTTATCGGTGACCGAGGCGGGGATCAGAAGGCCCAGATACCGGCCGATACAGCCGATGGCCAGGAGGATGAGCAGGCCGCGGATCACGCCCAGGGCCGCGCCGGTGACGTGGTTCAGGTTCTCGTGGCCGGGGATGCCGAAGCTCAGATCGGCGATGTTGCCGATGACGGAAAAGATGATGGCGATGAGGATGAAGGCGATGGCGAACAGCGCCACATACGCCGCCCTGGCGCACACCTGGGCCGTCAGCTCCTCCTCCATGGCGTTATTGACCTTGGCGTGGGTGGAGGCCACGTCCCTGGCGATGCCCTCGGAGGCGCCGCCGGAAAAGCCCAGACGGCCCATGACCTCCTTGGAGACGGTGTAGACGTCCAGCTTCTCCCGCTCCTCCACGGTGAGGGGTTTGCTCTCCGTCCCGTTCTCCGTCGCGTTCTCCTCGGGACTGCCGCCGCCCACGGCCTTTTCCACCACGCTGAGGGCGAAGGGCTCCACGATATCCGAAAACTCCGTATAGAAGGCCGCGGCCAGCAGGTTCGCCCCGTAGAGGGCGATCACCACCGCCAGGATGCCGCAAACGCCGTTTATGATCCCCGTGCGGAAGCCCCTCCATCCGCAGAAGACCACGATGCCCGCCAGCACCAGATCGATCACCAAGCTCATAGTGGAATACTCCTTTTCGCAAAATCAGGATCTGTCGTTTTCTCCCTTATCCTTATCTCCGTACACATAGGCCGAGAACGTGCCGGTGCAGATCACCGAGCCGTCGGGCCGGAGACTCACATGCTCCGCGCCGAAGCCGCAGTCATAGGCGGCCGCGGCCTCCAGGGCATCGGTGTAGACCGTCACCCGGTCGGCGGTGAGCACCGCCACGCGGCCGTCCCGGATGTCCATATCCAGGGGCGCGTCCAGAAGCGCCATAATGCCCCGGCTGGCGCCGCCGGCGGACAGGCTCTCCACCGTCCGGCCGCCGCCCACCTGGTAATCGGTGAGGGCGATGACGGCCAGCTCCCCGGAGAGGGCGTACCGCTCCAAAAACCGCCCCTCGAACTCCTTCGTCCAGCGCTCCTCCAGCTGTCCCGACAGGCCCACCAGCGAGGTGGTGGTCACGGCGGTGACGCCGGACTCGGTGAAGGCCATATCGATCATAAGGCCGGGGAAGGTGTAGGACGCCTGAAGCTCCTCGCTGTCCAGCCGCAGAAGCACGAGCCTGCTCCCGCCGTCGCCGATGGTCAGCACCAGAAGCTGATCCCGGCCGGAGACTCTGGCGGACAGGACGCGGGAATTGCCCGCCGACCAGCGGTAGATGGCCGTACCCAGGGAGTTGTACACCGTGACGGAACCCTTGTACCCGTCGGCCTCGGAGCAGACGGCCACATAGCCCAAGTCGTTCACCGAGACGGAGACGATGGGATAGGGGGACGTAAGCTCCGTCAGGAGCTTATCCTCCCGGAAAAAGATCACCGTGTCGCCGCCCACGTCGTAGACCACGCCGTACTGGCCCGCCGTGGCCAGGGCCTGATCCTGCCAGGCGTAGAGGCGGGTAAAGGCGATCTCGCCGGTGGGGTCGAAGACGAAAAGGCCCGCGTCCGCCGCCACCGCCAGGGAGTAATCCATCCCCGCGGCGTCGCCGTGGGAGGCGTTCTCAAAAAAGAACTCCGTGGCTGTCTTTTCGCCTCTCAGCTCCCGCCAGAAGGTTCGGAGCCCGCCCTCCCGCTGGCTCACCACGGCCAGAAAGACGGCCAGCAGCGCCACGGCCAGCAGGATCAGTATGAGGAACGGTCTGAAAACGCTCCTTTTTTTCGTCCGCTTCTCCGCCATGGCGTCTCCTTTACTTGATTATCATATCAAAATATGATAGCACATTTTTGAACTTTTTGCAAATTAAGAAATACGAAAAGTTACAGACCGCTCCCCCGCTCCGGGGACATCATCTCCCCGGCCGGGCCGTCGTACCAGACGCGGGTCAGGTACAGGCCCTGGGGCGGCACCGTGGGGCCGGTGAGCCGGCGGTCGCGAGTCTCCAAAAGCCCCGGAAGCTCCTCCGGCCGCAGCTTCCCCTCGGAGCAGTAGATGACCGTGCCCATGATGGCCCGAACCATGTTGTAGAGGAAGCCGTCGGCGCAGACGCGCATGGAGATGAGGGGGCCGTCCGCCTCGATCTCGCACCAGTAGACGGTGCGCACCGTGGTTCTCGTCTCCGTCCCCACGGAGCGGACGGCGGCGAAGTCGTGGGTGCCCACGAATTGCGCCGCGGCGGCCTTCATCACGTCCACCTTCAGGGGGGCCGGGTAGAAATACGCGCGGCTGCGCTCAAAGGGGTCGGGGACGCGGGTATTCATGATCCGGTAGGTGTACTCCTTCTTTTGGCAGGAGAGGATGGCGTTGAAGTCCTCCGGCACGTCCACCGCGTCCAGGCATGCGATGTCCTCCGGCAGGCGGGAATTCAGCGCCAGGGGCATCCGGCCGGCGGGGATGGTGCAGTGGGACTTGAAATTGGCGCAGTAGCTGAGGGCGTGGACGCCGGCGTCCGTCCGGCCGCAGCCGGTGACGCGCACGCGCTGGCCGGTGAGCTTAAATAGGGCATTCTCCACCGTCTCCGCCACGGTGACGTCGTTTTTCTGCACCTGCCAGCCGTGATAGGCGGTGCCGTCGTAGCGGAGCTTCAGGGCGATGTTTCTCATAGGCCGAACCTCTTGAGGACCAGCACCGCCGCCAAGAGCAGAAGTCCCACGGCGAAGGCCATATAGTCACGGCGGGCAAATTTCAGCACGTTGAGCCGCGTCCGCCCCTCCCCGCCGTGGTAACAGCGGGCCTCCATGGCAGTGGCCAGCTCGTCGGCCCTGCGGAAGGACGACAGGAAGAGCGGCACCAGGACGGGCAGCATGGCCTTGGCCTTCTCGATGAGGTTGCCTGTGTCGAACTCCGCTCCCCTGGCCTTCTGGGCGGACATGATCTTGTCCGTCTCCTCGATGAGGGTGGGGATGAGCCGGAGGGCCATGCTCATCATCATGGCCAGCTCGTGGACGGGCACCTTCAGCTTCTTTAAGGGGTTCATCAGAAGCTCCAGCCCGTAGGTTAACATAATCGGAGAGGTGGTGTAGGTCAGCATGAAGGTGCCCATCACCAGCATGATGAGTCTGGCGGCCATGAGGACCGCGGCCTTGATCCCCTCCCGGGTGACGGTGAAGATCCACCAGTGGGCGATGGGCTCCCCCCGGGCGTAAAAGAGGTTCAGCAGGGACGTTAAAACCACGATAAAGACCACGGGCTTCAGGCCCCGGAGCATGGCGGTGAGGCGGATCCGGGAGACGGCGACGGCAAAGATCAGGAACGCCAGCACCGTGGCGTAGGAGATCCAGCTTTTGGCGTTAAAGAGGGCGGCGATGTAGATCACCACCATCAGGATCTTCGTCCGGGGATCCAGCCGGTGGACGACAGTAGTGCCGGGGAAATACTGGCCCAGGGTGATGTCACGAAGCATTTCGCCGCCCCCCTTCCAGCGCCATCAGGGCGTCCACCATCTGCTCCACGGTATAGACGGTGCCGGGGAGCTTCACGCCGAGTTTACATAATTTATCCGCCACATCGGTCATGACGGGGGTGGCAAGGCCCATTTGGCGAAGGGCCTCCCCGTGGGAAAAGACCTCCTCCGGCGTGCCGGACAGGGCCACCGTGCCGTGCTCCAGGACGGCCATCCGGTCGGCGTGGCGGGCGGCCTCCTCCATGGAGTGGGTGACGATGACGATGGCGGCGCCCGTCTCGTCGTGGTAGCTCAGGATATTCTCCATGATCTCCTCCCGGCCCCGGGGATCAAGGCCGGCCATGGGTTCGTCCAGAACCAGCACCTCCGGCATCATGGCGATGACGCCGGCGATGGCCACACGGCGCTTCTGGCCGCCGGACAGGTCGAAGGGGGCGCGCTCCAGCAGCTCCTCCTCCACGCCGCAAAAGCGCGCGGCCTCCAGGACGCGGCGCTCGATCTCCTCCGCCGGGAGCTTCATGTTTTTGGGGCCGAAGGCGATATCCTTTTTGACCGTCTCCTCAAAGAGCTGGTATTCCGGGTACTGGAACACCAGGCCCACGCGGCTGCGCACCTCCCGGACGGACTGCTTGGATTCGTTGATGTCGCGTCCGTTCAGCAAAACGCGGCCCGAGGTGGGCTTGATGAGGGCGTTCAGGTGCTGGATGAGGGTGGATTTACCCGAGCCGGTGTGGCCGATGACGCCCAGGATCTCGCCCTTGTATATCTCCAGATCCACGTCGTGCAGGGCCGTTGTCTCGAAGGGGGTGCCCGGCGAATAGACGTGGGAAAGCTTTTCGATTTTCAAAATGGGTTCCATGGTAACTTCCTTTCGGTGCGATTCCGGGTCAAAGCCCGCGCCGGATACCGCCCGTTTATTTTTCGGCAAAATGCGCCGCCAGCGCCTGGGCGCACTCGTCCACCGTCAGGGTGGAGAGCGGCACGTTCAGGCCGCGCCGTCTCAGCTCCCACATGAGCTTCACCGTGCCGGGGACGGTGAGGCCCAGTGCCTCCAGCTCCTCCACATGGGTGAAGATTGCCCGGGGAGGGCCGTCCATGACGATCTTCCCGTCGGACATGACCACCACCCTGTCGGCCAGGGCGGCCTCCTCCATGTGGTGGGTGATGAGGATGACGGTAGAGCCCAGCTCGTTCTTCATGCGGCCGATGATCTTCATCACGTCCCGGCGGCCCTGGGGATCCAGCATGGCCGTGGGCTCGTCGAACACCACACATTCCGGGCGCATGGCCAGCACGCCGGCGATGGCGATGCGCTGTTTCTGGCCGCCGGACAGAAGGTGCGGGGCGTGGGTGCGGTATTTGTACATGCCCACGGTCTTCAGGGCCTCGTCCACGCGCTGCCGGATCTCCGGGGTGGGGACGCCCAAATTCTCCGGGGCGAAGGCCACGTCCTCCTCCACCACATTGGAGACGATCTGGTTGTCGGGGTTCTGAAAGACCATGCCCACCCGGCGGCGGATCTCCAGCATCAGCGCCTCGTCCCGGGTGTCCATGCCGAACACCGTCACGGAGCCTCCCTTGGGGAGCAGCAGGGCGTTCAGGTGCCGGGCCAGGGTGGATTTGCCCGAGCCGTTATGGCCCAGGATTGCCACGAAGGAGCCCTTTTCGATCTCCAGGCTCACGCCGGAGAGCACGTCCTCCGGGGCGGTATCCTCGTCGTCGGGGGTGTAAAAGAAGGTAAGATCGTCGATTTTGATCACTGTATTGTCCATAGCTTGCTCCAAAATCCAATTAAAACTCCATCCGGCAGGACGCGCCGCAGGGCAGGCATAGCCCCGTGGCGGTCACCGGCAGGCCCAGCTCCTGGGCCTCGGCGCGGCCTCCCCGGCCCGCGAAGGCGGTCTGGGCCACATAGCTGACGGTGGAGGCGGAAAGGCCGGTGGTGTAGGAATTGATCAGCACAAACAGGGGCTTATCGGATAAGACCCCGGCGCACAGGCGCACAAAGGGCATGAGATTCGTCTCCAGCTTCCAGATCTCGCCGCCGGGGCCGCGCCCGTAGCTGGGCGGATCCATGATGAGGGCGTCGTACCGGCGGCCGCGGCGGATCTCCCGCTCCACGAATTTGGCGCAGTCGTCCACGATCCAGCGGACGTTCCTGTCCGCCACACCGGAGCTCTCGGCGTTTTCCCTGGCCCACTGCACCATTCCCCTGGCCGCGTCCACATGACAGACGGAGGCCCCGGCCTTCAGGGCGGCCACGGTGGCCGCGCCGGTATAGGCGAAGAGGTTCAGCACGCTGACGGGCCGGCTGGCGTCCCGGATCTTCTCCATGGCCCAGTCCCAGTTGGCGGCCTGCTCGGGGAAAAGGCCCGTGTGCTTGAAGTTCATGGGCTTGACATTGAAGGTGAGCTCCCCATAGCGCACCTGCCAGCTCTGGGGTACGTCCCGCTTGTCCCAGGCCCCGCCGCCTGTGGCGGAGCGGGTGTACCGGGCGTCGGCCTGACGCCAGCGGGGATCCCTCTTCGGGGTGTCCCAGATCACCTGGGGATCCGGGCGGATCAGGATCTGCCGCCCCCACCGCTCCAGCCGCTCCCCGGAGGAGCAGTCCAGAAGCTCATAGTCTGACCATCTGTCGCTGTACCACATAAAATGTACTCCATATCTCACAATACTCCAATTTTAAAGAATACCATTTTGCGTCTGTAAAGTCAATCGTTACGGCGCCAGATTTTGCTCTTGTCTTATTGAAAAAATAGTATATAATGGTTTTTATCAAATTCAAGGAGGCGTTTTTATGAATTTCAAGGCCCTGGCGCTTGTTTTGTACACGGCGAGCTTTCTCTACGAGCTTTTTATGCAGTATCTCGACTGGAAAAGCAAGGACAACCCCATTCCCGCCAACGTTCGGGACGTATACGACGGGGAAAAATATACAAAGTGGCTCCACTACCACGCCGAGGGCTGTGCGCTCCAGCTGGCGTCGGCCGCCGCCTCCTATCTATTCTATCTTCTGCTTCTTCTCTTTGACGTGTTTCCCCGGTTCGCCCCGTCGGCCGATCCGTACCTGGCCGCATTGGAGCTGATGGTCATTATCCTGGCCCTGGAGGCCGTCGTCGGCGCGGTTTTCTCCTACATAGACTCCATGGTGATCGACCAGAAATACGGCTTTAACAAACGGACGCTCAAGGTCTTTTTGGTGGATCAGGTCAAGAGCTTTATCATCAATACCGCGCTGACCGTGGGGCTGGTGCTCCTTTTCGCCCTGATCTACCGCTCCCTGGGCGACTGGACGCTCCTTCTTTTCACCGGTATCGCGGCGGCGATCCTGCTGGCGGTGACGGTGCTCTACCCGATCCTGTCGAAGATCTACAACAGGTTCACGCCCCTCCCGGAGGGCGAGCTCAGGGACAAGCTGACGGAGCTCCTGACGAAAAACGGCTACAGGGTACGCCAGATCCAGGTGATGGACGGCTCAAAGCGGGACTCCCGCGCCAACGCCTATTTCTCCGGCCACGGGAGGACGAAGACCATCGTCCTTTACGACACGCTTCTGGACACCATGACCGCCGATGAGATCGTGGCAGTATTTGCCCACGAGCTGGGCCACGGGCTTCACAAGGACACCTGGAAGACGCTCCCCATCAGCGTTTTGCAGATCGTCTGCGTCGTTCTGGCGGTGTGGCTCACCGTCAGAACCGAGTCCATATACACCTGGTTCGGCTTTGACGGCGTAAATTACGGCTTCGCCTTCTTCCTGGCCAGCGTTGTGGAGCTGCCGCTGATCCTGCCCCTTTTCTCCCTGGCCGCCAACGCCGTCATGCGCCGCGCCGAGTACCGGGCCGACGCCCACGCGGTGAAGGAGGGCTATGGCTCGGATCTGATCTCCGCCCTCAAAAAGCTCTCCCGGGACAGCCTGACAAACCTCTCCCCCTCCCCCATCGCCGTGAAGCTCTACTACTCCCACCCCACTCTGAGCCAGCGGATCGCGGCCATAGAGAAGGCTATGTGAGTTAAGGCGGCGGGAGCCGCCTTCGGCAGAACGGAGCCGGTTACAAAACAGATCAAAAAGACCGCTGACTTTTTCACCGGGGCCGGTGCGTCAACGGTCTTTTTCGATAAGGGTTTTACAGCATTTCAACAAACGGGAATTTGCACGAGGCTTGTATGATGTGCGATCCTAATATGTTTCCATTTGCCCGCATAGCATATTATAAAAACCGAATCGCTTATAAAATGGCTTCAAGCGCTCTTCATAAACCACTGAAATCATGTAGATACGCTTTTCTTTCAGATATTCAATCATTTTATCCATCAGGTCTGTGCCAATCCCTTTGCCCTGGTAGTCCGGACAAACCATTAAATCCTGAATATAAGCATCTGTTACACCGTTTGATACACAATCAATATATCCAATCAGTTTTTCATTTTCATAAACCGCAATATGGTAATAGGATGTCATCAAAGGGTTATTATATTCTCTTTCCATCCTGTTCCAACCCACAGATTCACGCAAATCCGCCAATGCTTTTACAGACACTTTTTCGTTGAACTTATACACCAACAGGTTTATCCTCCTCGTGAAAAACAGGATTTTATTCTGTCCGCAGGGCCTCTACGGGGTTTTTCTTGGCGGCGATGTGGGAGGGGACGAGGCCGGCGATAAAGGTCAGGAGCATGGAGATGATCACCAGGGTCACCGCGCCCACCACGGGAAGCTGGGCGGACAGCTCGTTGATGCCCGTCAGGGCGTGGAGCACCAGGTTGATGGGGATAATGATGAGCAGGGACGCCAGGATACCGATGACGCCCGCGCCGAAGCCCACGGTGAGCGTCTCGGCGTTGAACACGCGGCCGATATCCCGCTTGGAGGCGCCGATGGCTCGGAGGATACCGATCTCCTTGGTGCGCTCCAGGACGGAGATGTAGGTGATAATGCCGATCATGATGGAGCTGACCACCAGGGAGATGGCCACGAAGGCGATCAGCACGTAACTGACGGCGTTGATGATGGTGGTAACGGAGCTCATGAGCAAGGCCACGTAGTCGGTGTACTCGATGACGTCGTCCTCGTCCACGGTGTCGTTGTACGCCTCGATGAGCTCGGCGATCTTGTCCTTGTCCTCGAAGGTGACGGCGTAGAGGGCCACAGTGCTGGGGGATTCCACCCGGGCGTAGCCCAGCTTCTCCATGTTCTGGTCGTAGTTGGCGTCGGACACCGTGGGGGGCATGAATTCATCGTAGAAGGTCACGTACTGGCCGTCGGTGAACTGGGCCTGGGCGATCATATAGGGCAGCTGCTCCGCCGGGATCTGTGTAAGCTGGGCGGTGACCTGCTGGGCATAGCCCTCCGAGACCATCTGGCGGATGCCCTGCTCGGCCATGGCGAAAAGCTCCTCGTCGGTCATCTCGTTGAAGTAGCTCTCGATGCGTTCGGTGTCGGTGACGCCCATCTGCTGGGCGTAGGATTTCATCATCATATCCACCAGGCTCTGGCGGTCAAGGCCGGCCATCTGCTGCTCCACCGCGGCGGACAGGTACTCCTCCGTGGGGATGACGGACATTTTGACGAACAGCTCCGCGCGCTCCGTGTCGCTCAGATCGTCGAAATACGCCTTGAAATCGGCGATCTTCTCCGCGTCCTCCGGCTCCTGATAGTCCGCCGTACGGAAGGGAAGGCCGGTGAACACGTCCACGGTGTCGTCGTCCAGCTGCTTTTGGACGATTTCCTGCTTGCCTGTCTCCTCCATGGCGTAGAGGGTCAGGGCGGAGGTGTAGCCGATCTGGCCGGAGACGGCGCCGCCGTCCTCCGTGGGCCGGACGATGCCCACCACCTTCAGGGGTACGCCCACATCGGCGCTGTCGTAGAGGTAATCCATGCCCGTCTCGGTGGCGGAGAGATCCACGTATTTGTTCTGGACGGGATCCCACTGGTAGTATTCCGAGGGCAGGATGAACTTGAAGCTGGTGTCGCAAAGCTCCTCATAGGACCAGCTGAGGGTCTCGGCCTCCACGGGCTCGCCGTTCATCATGGCCTTCATCGTCTCATTCATGGCGTCGGAGCTGATGAAGCCCAGGGCGTAGAGCATCAGATCCGAGATCTCGTTCCGGCGGTCCACGAAGATGACGATCTCGTCGTAGCTTTCCGGCCATTTGCCGTAGAGAAGCTCATACTGATCCTTTGTGGACTGGGCAACGCCCGTGCCGCCGGCATCCGGCAGGAGCTCGTTCCACACGTCCATGCGCTCGTACATCTGGCCCATGTTGTCGAAGTAGGCGGAGTAATCGCCGCCGAACATGCCGGTCATGGCCTCCTGCATCATGGTCATCACGTCGGATTTGACCACGTTGCCGTCGGAATCCCGGGTGTAGACGTCGAATTTGAAGTCGTAGCTGTAATGGACGTCGGCGATGTCCATGATGCCATTGCCGCCGCCGTCCAGGAACTTTTTAAAGGCGGTCAGGTTGTTGGTCTTGGTCTGGGCGTTCATCATGGAGGACAGCATGTCGTACATGACGGTGGCGGAGTAGACCCGATCCGGCTCTCGCTCCTCCTCCAGGGCGTCCTGGCGGGCGTTCATAAAGCCCAGGAGCATGGAGGACATATCCACGCTCTCGGCCTGGATGGTGATGGGATAGCTGGACAGCGTCTCCTCCTGGACGTGGTCGATATACGCCTGGAAACCGGCGGAGACGGACAGGATCAGGGCGATGCCGATGATGCCGATGGAGCCGGCGAAGCTGGTCAGGAACGTTCTGCCCTTTTTGGTCATCAGATTGTTGAAGGAGAGACTCAGGGCGGTGAGGAAGGACATGGATCTTTTCTTCTTCTCGCTCTTGCGCTTCTTCTGCTCCTTTTTGGAGAGGATCTGCGCCACGGAGTCGTCCTCGTAGGGGTCGGAGTCGTCGATGATCTTGCCGTCCAGGAGCTTCACGATGCGGGTGGAATACCGCTGGGCCAGGTCGGGGTTGTGGGTGACCATGATCACCAGCCTGTCCTTGGCGATCTCCTTGAGAAGCTCCATGACCTGGATGCTGGTCTCGGAGTCCAACGCGCCTGTGGGCTCGTCGGCCAGCAGGATATCCGGGTTGTTGATGAGGGCTCGGGCGATGGAGACGCGCTGCATCTGGCCGCCGGACATCTGGTTGGGCTTTTTGTAGATGTGATCCTCCAGCCCCACGGACTTGAGGGCCTCAATGGCCCTTCTGCGGCGCTCGGCCTTGGAGACGCCGGAGAGGGTCAGGGCCAGCTCCACGTTGGCCAGGACGGACTGGTGGGGGATCAGGTTGTAGCTCTGGAACACAAAGCCCACGGAGTGGTTGCGGTAGGTGTCCCAGTCGGCGTCGTTATACTCCCGGGTGGATTTGCCGTTGATGATCAGATCCCCGGAGGTGTACTGGTCCAGGCCCCCGATGATGTTGAGGAGGGTCGTTTTGCCGGAGCCGGACTGGCCCAGGACGGACACAAACTCGCTCTTGCGGAAGGAGACGGAGATCCCGTCCAGGGCTTGCTGCTTGAGGTCGCCGGTTATGTAGGTCTTGGTGATGTTGGAAAGTTTTAACATGATACATCCCGTTTCACAAAATATTTCATGATATATTATACCCTCGCCAAGAGTGAAAAGGTTAACAAACTTTGAATTATTTGTCGGGGTAATGTGGTATAGAAAGATAAAAGCCCACGCGACTGTGGGCTTTTATAATGACAATATATCCTTTTGGTCAGCTTCCCCGGATCAGGGGCTTGTCGGCGGGGGTGAAGGTGTAGGCTTTGTCGCAGAAGCGGCATTTGACCTCGATCTTCCCGTCCTCCCGGAACATGTCGTCCAGCTCCGCCTCGGTGACGCCGGAGAGGGCGGCGATGACGCGCTCCCGGGTGCAGGGGCACAGCCACCCGGCCTCATCCCGCTCCACGATGGCGGGGTCGAAGCCGTCCATGACCCGGTAGATCACATCCTCCAAAGAGCCCTCCGTCAGCTGCTTTGTGATGGGGCCGGCCCTTTGGACGCCCGACTCCAGCCTGGCGGCGGTGTCGTCCCCCGCGCCGGGTAGCAACTGGGCGATATAGCCGCCGGCCCGCAGGACGTGCTGATCACGATCCACCAAAACGCCCAGGGCGCAGGCGGTGGGGATCTGCTCGCTCTCCACGAAGTACCCGGCGAAATCCTCGGCGATCTCCCCGGAGATAAGGCGGGTAGAGCCGGACACCGGCTCGCCGAAGCCCATATCCCGGATGACGGTAAGCGTCCCGTCGCGCCCCACGGCGCCGCCCACGTCCAGCTTCCCGTCGGGCCGCAGGGGCAGCTCCACCGCCGGATTCTGGGCGTAGCCCCGAACGTTGCCGCGCTGGTCGGCCACCACCAGGACCGTCCCGGCGGGGCCGCCGCCATTGATCCTGATTGTGACGCTGTCGCCCTCGCTTTTCAGGGCGTTGCCCATCATGGACGCGGCGCACATGGTTCTGCCCAGGGCCGCCGTGATCACGGGCAGGGTGCGGTGGATGTTCCGGGCCGTCTCCACGGCGTCCGTCAGATCCACTGCGGTCATTTTCACAAGGCCGTCCTTGGACAAGGCCCTCAACAGTTGTCCCATATCGTTCTCCGTAAAATCTTCCCCGTGTACGGGGTGGTATAGCGGTAGTATTATAACCGGCGCGCGGCCAGAAAAACCCGCTGTTCCCCTTTTTGGGGCGGTTCGTCGCGCAGCTCGCCAAAAACGCCGATGTCTCCGAAGCCGTGGGCGGTAAGGGCGCGCGTCAGCGTCTCCACGGTGTGCAAATATTCCACGTGCTCCTCCCCGCCCCGCTCCCAAACGTCGTCCTCCAGGTGGGCGAAAATATCGAGGCCGTAGCGGAGGGCGGCCTTATCGGGGGTCAGCTCGGCCCGCCAGACGCAGAAGACGTCGTCCGTCTCGTCGCAAAACAGCTGTCCGTCCAGGGAGGCCAGCTTCTCAGGGGTATTCACGTCAAAGATAAAAAGCCCGCCGGGCTCCACAAAAAGGCGCAGTCTCTCAAAGACAGCGCCCAGGGAATCGGGCGGCAGATAGTTGATCCCGTCCAGGGAGCAGACGGCGGCGGAGACAGTGCCGTACAGATCCAGCGTCTCCATGGTCTGGTGCAGGAAGATGGGCTTCACGTCCACGCGCGCGTCCAAGGCCTTTTCCTGGGCCACGGCCAGCATGTCCTCGGAGCCGTCCACGCCGATCAGCTCATAGCCGCGGCGGGCAAGCTCCAGGGTGAGCGTGCCCGTGCCGCAGGCCAGATCCAGTATAAGGGAGGGGGCGGCGCCGTATTTTTTGAAGAGCGCTTCATAAAAACCGGCAAAGGCCCCGTAGGGAACGTCCCGCGTAAGCGCGTCGTACCAGGGGGCCAGGGAGAGATAGGCGCTCACTTATCCCGGTTCTCCTTCTCCTCCATGCGCTGGAAGAGGACGGTATACCCGTCGTTGCCGTACCGGAGGGAGCGGTTTACCCGGCTGATGGTGGCGCTGGAGGCGCCGGTCTTTTCCAGGATGTCGTTGTAGATCATCCCCCGGTGGAGAAGCTCGGCCACCTGGAAGCGCTGCTCCATGGCGCGAAGCTCGGAGATGCTGCACAGGTCGTCAAAGAAGCGCTTACACTCATCCAGTGTCCGCAGCTCCATGACCGCCTTGTAGAGGTCGTCGTTTCTGGGCTGATCAGTATTTTTATTCATGGTTGATCCTTCCTTTTCTCACCGTTACGCGTCGGCGCGCCCGCAAAGTTCCTGTTTGTTCCCTTTTCACTTTATCCACGTCTTGCGCCGTGGTGACCCCTTACTCCCTCGGGGTGAAGGGGAAATCGATGCCAACTTATTTGGCCTCCTCCGACTTCGCGGCGGATTTGGCTGTCTCTTCCTCCTCTAAGACACGGTAGGCCACCTTGCCCACCAGCGTCTTGGGAAGCTCGTCCCGAAACTCGATCTCCCGGGGCATGGCGTATTTGGCGATGTTCTTGCGGCAGTGGGCCAGGATGGTCTCACGCGTCTCCTCGTTCTGGGGGACGCCGGGCTTCAACATCACGAAGGCCTTCACCCGCTGCATCCGGTAGTCGTCCTTGACGCCGATGACACAGCTCATCTGCACCAGCTCGCAGGCGTCGATGATGTTCTCCAGCTGGGCGGGATAGACGTTGTAACCGGAGGTGATGATCATGCGCTTGGCGCGGCCCTTGAAGTAGACGAAGCCCTCGTCGTCCATGGCGCCCAGATCCCCGGTGTAGACCCAGGTGCGGCCGTCGGCGTGACGGCGCAGGGTGTTGGCAGTCTCCTCCGGGTGCTTGATATACTCCCGCATGACGGTGGGGCCGGAGAGCAGGATCTCGCCCTCCTGGCCGTAGGGCAGCTCCTCGTCGGTGCCGGGCTTGACGATCTTGATGAAGGTATCCGGGAAGGGCAGGCCGATGGAGCCCTCCTTATAGATGTGGGGCGGCGTCAGACAGCAGGCCGTGACAGTCTCGGTGGTGCCGTAGCCCTCCCGCACCTGGATGGCGCATTTGTGGTCGTAGAGGAACTTGTCCATCTTCTTTTTGAGCTCGATGGACAGGGAGTCACCGCCGGAGAACACGCCTTTAAGGGAGCTTAAGTCCGCCTTCTCCATGCTGGGCAGCCGCAGAAGGGCCTCGAACAGCGTGGGGACGCCGGCGATGAAGTTGCACTTCTCCTTGACGATCAGCTTGCCGTAGCTCTTGGGGGTGAAGCGGGGCACCAGGAGGCACCGGCCGCCGGAGGCCAGCATGGTGTGGATGCACACGCCCAGGCCGAAGCCGTGGAACACGGGCATGGCCGCCAGCATCTTGTCCCCCGGGCGGAACATGGGGTTCACCGCGATGACCTGGGCGGCCAGGGCGTTGAAGTTGTAGTTGGTCAGCAGGATCCCCTTGGTGGTGCCGGTGGTGCCGCCGGAGTAGAGAATGACGGCGGGGTCGTCGGCCTTCTTCTCCACGGTGTAATTCCAGAAGCAGGCGTTGCCCAGGCGCATAAAATCGCCCCACATGATGACCGGGGCGTCGGCGGGGATCTTCTGGATCTTGCGGCCCTCCGTGAGCATGTAGCCGGTCTTCAGCGGCTGGGACAGCTCGTCGCGGATCCTGGCGATGATGACATTGACGATGGAGGTGTTCTGACGGATGGCCTCGATCTTGTGGTAGAACTGATCCAGGGTGATGACGGTGACGGATTTTGACTCGTTGAGATAAAACTGGATCTCGTTCTCGCTGGACAGGGGGTGGATCATGTTGGCGATGGCGCCGATGCGGTTCACCGCGTAAAACATGAAGATGGCCTGGGGGCAGTTGGGCAGGGCGATGGTCACCCGGTCCCCCTCCCGCACGCCGATGGTCCGGAGGGCCTTGGCGCACTGGTTGATGTTCTCCATCATCTTACGGTAGGTGGTGGGCCGGCCCATGAAGTCAAAGGCCACGTTGTCGGGGTACTTCTCCGCCACATTGGCCACCATCTCGTAAAGGGAGCCCTGAAAATAGTCCAGGTGGGACGGCATATCGCCCAAGCTCTTGAGCCAGGGCGCTTTGGGCGCTGTTTCGCTCATTAGTATTCTACCTCCTCGGTCATGGGGCGCTCCAGGAGCGCGGGATTTTCCAGCAGATGCTTCAAAAGCCGGATGGATTTGGAATAGTAATACCCGTCGGCCAGGCGTTCGTCGATGGTGAGGCCCAGATCCAGCGTCTCGCGCATCTCATACGTCCCGTCGGGGGCAAAGACGGGGTTCATGCTCTTTTCGCCGATGATGCAGAAAAGGGAGCAGGTGCCCCAGTTGGTCAGGTGGTGATAGCCGCTTTTCAGCTTGATGGAGCCGAGATTGGAGATGATCACCGAGGCGTAATAGGGATCGGTGGCGATGAGCACCTGGGGGCACCAGCCGTGGCGGTCCAGGAAGGTGACGAAATGCACCGCCGTCTTGCTGACAAACCGGGGGAGCTTAGTGAAGAACTCCATGGAGTCGGTGGAGCGGTCCTTCTTGTCGGAGCGGCAGAACATCACCTGGCTTTTGATGTACTCGTGGATGGTGTCCAGCGTGTCCCCGTCCTTGGAATGGACAAAGGCGAGGGCCTCCTCGCCCCGGTCGGAGAATTTCTTCTTCACCACGAAGCTGGCGGACACCTCATTGCGCTGGTACATGTTCTTGTTGGCGATGAAGCGGTTGAGCTTGGGGCGGAGGGTGACGGTTTTTATGAGCGCCGTAAGGATAATATGGAACATTGTGTAAGGAAAATCAGTCTCATGACTGTTCTTCTCCGCAAGGTAGGCGTTCATATTTGTTAAATCGACGCGCTCGGAGATATACGCCTCGTTGTCGCACCGGTTGGGGTAGAGCAGCGGCACCACAAAGTGCATGGCGTCCAGATCGCGGACAAGGGCGCCGTCCTTCCGATCCCCCAACCGCCGCTTTTTCTTTTCCATCGCGCGTCACCCCGTAACTCTTTAAACTTTAGAATTTTAATTATCTACTTAGACGGATACTATCTTAGCACGTCCCCTAAAAAAAGTCAACGATTTCCAATCACTTTTTCTTTTAATTTTTCTATAATTCGACAGCGTACTCCTCCCCCGGAGGGCGATTGAAGTCCTTTAAGACGGCGAAGGCTGTGAACAGGTTTTAACAAAATTATGAACGAGGTATTTTGTTGAAATTTCTGGCGAAAGAGTGTATAATTCGGGTAGTAAAGGGGCGGACTGTGCTTTGGGCCGCCTGATTCGGATACGAAGGAGGTGTTCCGCGGTGAAAAAATGGCTCGCGTCCGCGCTGGCCGCGATAGTTTTCATGCTGGCGATCCCCTTAGGCGCGTTAGCCGCGGATCCTCAGTCCAATATAAACGCCCAGAATTACAACACCTGGGACGCCGTGCCCGTGACTTCCTATCTCTTTGAGAACACTCTGGGCGGCGTCACTCGCGTGGAGCGGAGGGGCTCCACGGCGCTGGTGGAGGAATACGGGGCGGATCTTTTGTTGAAAAACAGCCTGGAGATCCCCATGGAGCTGCCCCTCTGGGGCGGATTCTTCGCCGGAAGCCGGTACAATTTCTTCGTCTTTGGGCAGTCAAACCCGGTGGAGCGCGACAGCGTGGAGGTCATCCGCGTGGTCAAATATTCCAAGAGCTGGGAGAGACTGGGCCAGGCCAGCCTCAAGGGCGTCAACACCAGCGTCCCCTTCTTCTGCGGCTCCCTGCGGATGGCGGAAGCCGGCAGTATGCTCTATCTGCGCACCAGCCACCAGATGTACGCCGACCGGGCGGGCAACCGGTCCCAGGCCAATATGACCGTGGCCGTCAGGCAGTCCGATATGTCCGTGACGGACTCCGCCCATCAGGTGGAGGACGTGGGCTGCGGCTACATGTCCGACTCCTTCAACCAGTTCCTGCTGGTGGACAGTGAGCGGCGCGTCGTGGCGCTGGATCAGTGCGACGATTTCCCCTCCCGGGGGGCCGTGATCAGCATCTTCGCCAGGCCCGCCGGCAGCTTCACCATCGCCGACGGCAATGTGGTCAGCGTCATGGTTCAGCCCTTCCCCTTTGTGGAGGGCGGCGACAGACGGATCACCGGGGCCTCCTTGGGCGGCTTCGGGGAGACTGAGACGAAATACATCGCGGCCTACAGCTTCGACGGGGCCGGCGTCAGCGACAAGAGCGCCGACAAGGCCGTCTATCTGGCTGTGGTGGACAAGAAGACGCTGGAGGTGGAGACAGTCTGTCTCTCCGATCCGGGCGTTACCACCCCCCAGCTGGTCATGACGGACGGCGGAGGGATCGTCCTCTGGAACGAGACGGACAAGGCCGGGAACATCACCGATACGCTGTGCTATGCGGTCTTTGACGGGGAGGGCGCCGTTGGCGAGACGCAAAAAGATGAGGCTCCCCTCTCCGACTGCGCGCCCCTCTTTGTGGACGGGCAGGTGATGTGGTATGTCAGCGACGGCGATTCCGTCACCTTCTACACTCTCTCCGACGAGGGCGTCTCCTCCCGGCGCGTGGGCGCGCCCTTCAGTGATGTGAAGGAGGACGACGAGATGTACGACGCCGTTCTCTGGAGCGTGAAGCGCGGCTATATCCTTATGGAGACGGAGGACAGCTTTGGCCGGAACACCCCCGCCAGGCGCGCTGAGGTGGTCATGGGCCTGTGGCGGGCCATGGGCAGTCCCGAACCCAAAAAGCTGGAGACGGGCTTCACGGATATTTCCCCGGAGGATCCGTATTACAAGGCGGTCATCTGGGCCTCCGAGGCGGGCATCACTAACGGCACCACGCCCACCACCTTCGATCCCAACGGGACGCTGAAGCGCCAGGATACGGTGACGTTCCTCTTCCGCGCCGCCGGGGCCGCGGCGCCCGCGGGCCGGCAGAATCCCTTCGGCGACGTGAAGAACGGCGAATATTACACCGACGCCATCCTCTGGGCCGTTGACAAGGGGATCGCCAAGGGAACCTCCACTACCCTGTTCTCCCCCCTGCGCTCCGTCACGAAATGCGAGCTGGCGGCGTTTTTGTACCGCTGGAAAAACGGCTGATCATTTTGGCAAGCATTTATGAAGTCCATAACTTTTGAGGGTATCCCGATGGATACCCTCTTTTTTATATTTATATAGAAAAAGCGGCAGGAGGCGGCCGCCCTTTTAGCGTCAATATATCCCTATATCTCTTTTTTCGTGACCAGCCGCGCGGTCACCACCCGGTGGCCCAGGAAAAGCGCCCCTGTCAGGAGCAGAAGGGCGGGCGGATAGAGGCGTAGAGACGTGTGGGAGGCCAGGAGACCGAACAGCGGCGGCACCAGGGTGGTGCCCATATACGCCGCAGCCATCTGGACGCCGATGACGGACTGGGATCGATCCGGGCCGAAATAGGCGGGGGCGCAGTGGATCATGCAGGGGTAGACCGGGGCGCACCCCAGGCCCGTGAGGATCAGTCCCGCCACGGCGAAGCCCCGGCCCAGGGGCAGGAGCAGGGTGGCGGCCCCCAGGGCGGCCACGGCCGCGCCCAAGGAGATCAGCTTCCGGTCGGACAGCTTCGTGGTGAGAAAGCCGTTCAGAAAACGGCCCACGGTGATACCTATGTAGAAGAGACTGGCCCAGCCGGCGGCGGTCTCCTCGTCCACGCCCCGGCCCAGCACCAGAAAGCTGGCGGCCCAGAGGCCCGCCGTGCTCTCCAGGGCGCAGTAGCAGAAGAAGGTCAGCACAAAGGGGATCACGCCGGGCAGGCGCAGAACGTCCGTCAGGCGCATCCCGCCGCCCCGCTCCCCTGTCCCCTCCCCCGGCCGCTTCCGCCAGAGGGGAAGGCTCAGGAAGAGGAGCGCCGTAAGGAGCACCTGCAGGCTCCCTACGGCGGCGTAGCCCGCCCGCCAGGTGTGGCCGGTCAGCGCCCAGCCCATGATGTACGGCCCTGCGGCGGCGCCGATGCCCCACATGCAATGGAGCCAGCTCATGTGGCGGCTGGAATAGTGGATGGCGGCATAGTTGTTCACCGCCGCGTCCACGCCTCCGGCCCCCAGCCCGTAGGGGACGGCCAGCAGGCACAGCACCCAGAAATCAGGCGACGCTGAGAATCCGAACAGGGCCGCCGCCGTGACCGCCACGCTGACGGCGGTGACCGTCCCCGTACCGAAGCGGCGGGTGAGCCGGTCGGAGTTGAGGCTGGAGATCACCGTAGAGACGGATATGACGGTGGAGATCACCCCCGCGCCGGCCAGATCGGCATGAAGATCCCGGTACATCACCGGCCATCCCGCGCCCAACAGGGCGTCCGGCAGGCCCAGGGAAATGAAAGACAGGTAGATGACGGCAAGAAGCAGATGGGTCATCTTTTCATCTCCCCGGCAAGAGTTGCCGCGATGATCTCAAGGCCTGCCTCCAGCTGGGCGCGGGGACAGGCGATGTTGAGCCGGACGAACCCGTCATCCCCGTAGCGGTAACCGTCGTTGAGAATGGCCCCGGCCCTGTTGAGCCTGTCGCAGAAGGCCCGGGAGTCCAGGCCGGTTTTGGAGATATCCAGCCACATGAGGTACGTCCCCTCCAGGGGCGCGATCCCGATCTCAGGGAGCTTTTGGGCGCGGACGTCGTAGACAAGCCGTGCGTTTCCGGCCAAATACGCGTTCTGCTCGTCGCACCAGCGCCCGCCGTGGGTATAGGCCGCCTGGCAGGCGGTCATCCCCAGGCTGTTGGGGCCGTCCAGATGGCGGATCTCCTTCCACTTTGTCAGCTTCTCCCGCAGACCGGCGTCGGGGATGATGTCGTTGGAGCACTTGAGCCCCGCCACGTTGAAGGTCTTGCTGGGGGCGGTGAGCACGATGAGATTGCCCGGCGTCCCGGCGCTCCCGGCGGAGAAGTGGGCGCGGCCCGGCATGAGGATATCCCAGTGAATCTCGTCGGAGACTAAAAGCGCGCCATGCGCGGCGCACAGCTCCGCCACCCGGCAGACCTCCTCCCGCGTCCAGACGCGGCCCACGGGGTTGTGGGGCGAGCACAGGATCATCATCTTCACCCCGGCGGCCAGCTTCCGCGCAAGATCCTCGAAGTCCATGGTGTAGCGCAGCGCGCCGTCCCGGAGGAGCCGGTTTTCCACCGGCGTCCGGCCCGCGTCCCTGACCACGCCGGCGAAGGGATCGTAGACCGGTGTCTGGATCAGGATCCTGTCGCCGGGCTCGGTGAAGCACCGGACGATGTGGGCCAGCTCCGAGACGATGCCCGTGGAGGGGACGATCCAGTCCGGGTCGATCTCCCACCCGTGGCGGCGGGCCACCCAGCCGGCCACGGCGTCTTTATAGCTCCGGGTGGGGAGGGTGTAGCCGAAGACGCACCGGGCGGCGGCGTCCCGCAATGCCTCCACCACCTCCGGCGGGGACATGTAGTCCGAATCGGCCACCCAGAAGGGCAGAGCGTCGCCGTTGCCAAAGGCGCTTTGGCGCAGATCCCACTTGATGGCGCCGGTGCCGGTCCGGGGGGCGGGGGTGTCAAAATCGTACATAGTTACACCTCGTTTGTCTTTTGTATGTGGACAAATTATAGCACCGGGGCGGCGAAAAGTAAAGGCCCGCGCCGTTTGAAAACGCGCCTTACAGCGCCGCGATATGACGCTCGGTCAGCCGGTCGATGCCGGCGAAATCCACGTGGGGGATGTACAGGGCCTCCAGGTCGTCGTGAAGGGATTTGGCCTCCCGGAGGGCGGCGACGGCCTCGTTCAGAAGGCCCTGGCGCAGCTTGGCCGTCCGCCGGAGCGCGGGCCGGACAGCGGCCAGCTCCTCCCTGGACGGGATGGCGTCCAGCCGCAGATGGCGGGTGGGCTTGCCGGGATAGCGCAGAGCCGGGGTCTGGCTGAGGATCGCCAGGGACAGCTCCGGAACAATCACATGCTCCGTCCTGGCCGGATCCATGGGTGACTGACAGCGGATCACCCCGTAGCCCCGGCCCTGGGCCTCCGAAGCCGCCGCTTCCACGGCGATATCCGCCAGGCCCAGCTCGTTGTCCAGAAGATAGATCTTCTCCGCCAGCGCCGGAACGGTGTCCCACAGCGCCAGGGGCCCCTGGCAGGTGCAGGCCGAGAGGAACCGCTTGACGCTCCTGCCATTGCCGTGACCCCGGATTTCCCGGCGAATGAGGCCCCGCGCACGCCGCGCCGCTGTCAGGAGCGTGTCCTCCGACAGCCTGACGCCGCCGGACAGGGCGGCGGCCCCGGAGAGCAGGCGGAACGCCCGCTGGTAGCGGGCCTTGTAGGCCCCCGTCAGCGCGGCGATCCCCTCCCGGTCACGGGCCAGGGCGTCCAGGTCGTAAAAGGCGCCGAAGTTTACATAACTTGCTTCACTCCCGGCGAAGCGCGGTTCCACCACGTGGGGCGAGGTGCCGTCCACATAAGCGATATGGAGGGCGGGGACGCGCACCCCGTCCAGGGAGTCCGGGTCGCCGGAGCAGTGGATGCACTCTACGGCGTATCCCCTCTCCCCCGCCGCCGCGGCGAGCTTTTTCATGAAGGTGGATTTGCCGCATCCCGGGCCGCCCTTGAGGATGTAGAGGCGGTCAAGAGCGGGGTCGGTGAAGCTGTCGTAGAGGGAGGCGAAGCCTCCGGGCGCGTTGGCGCCCAGGAAAAAGCGAGCGAAACGGTTATTTTCCATGGCTGTGTCCTTTCAGGTTCAAAGGAATCTCACCCTCAGAATATGCCGCGGCGCAAAAAAACGCCCCGACGGATCGGGGCAAATTGCGGGGAATACATGTCAATTCCCTTTGTATTTTCTGCGTGTGGCCAGGCCGCCTCTTATGTGGCGCTCGGATTTGTTGAAGTCAAGGATCTCCTTGACCTGGGCGTGCAGCGGCTCGTTGATCCTTTGGAGGCGGTCGGAAAGATCCTTATGTACCGTGCTTTTGGATATGCCGAAATGTCTCGCCGCGGCACGGACGGTGGCGCGGTTGTCTACGATGTATCTGGCCAGGCTCACGGCCCTCTCCTCGATGTTGGTTCTCAATATCACCACTCCCGATTGATCGTGAACGGTAAAATCTATGTGACGGGAACGGGGAATATGTGCGCTCCGGCGCGGCTCCGGGGAGGGCGTTAAGGCGTTTAAAGGATTTTTCGCCGTCTTTGGGAGGAGGATCAGAAAAAATTTGTAGGATTCACCTCTTTAAATCAGCAAGTGAGAGTGATATAATGAATATTAATTATATTTTCTTTGAGGGAGGCGGCGGCGTGGCGGATCTTCTCACGGGACTCAACGAGGCGCAGCGGGAGGCCGTGACGGGCACGGAGGGGTTCGTGCGGGTCATCGCCGGGGCCGGCGCGGGCAAGACCAGGGCGCTGACACACCGCTTCGCGTATCTGGTTACGGAGCTTGGCATCCTGCCGGGGAACATCCTTTGCGTGACCTTCACCAACAAGGCCGCCGCCGAGATGCGCCAGCGCATCCACAACCTGACCGGGGACAACGACACCGGCCATATCTGCACCTTCCACAGCTTCTGCGTCACCGTCCTGCAGGAGGACATCAGCGCCGTGCAGTACCCCAAAAGCTTTCTGGTGCTGGACAACGCCGACATCAACGAGATGCTCCGGATCATCTACGAGGAGCGGGGGCTGACGCTCCGGGATATGACCTTTGCCAACGCCCGGGATATGATCGAAATGCTAAAGCTCCTGGAGCGGCCCGACTATTATCTGGACATGCTGGAGATGTCCATCGACGAGCTGCGGGAAAAATATCTCTCCGCCGTGACGCCCAAGGATATCATCTTCTACGGCTATCTCTATCAGGAGAAAAAGTGCTTCGGGCTGGACTACAACGACCTGCTCAAATTCACCCTGTACATCTTCGAGAAAAACGCCGCCATCCGGCAGAAATGGCAGAAGCGCCTGGAGTACATCATGATCGACGAGTTCCAGGACATCGACGCCATCCAGTACGAGCTGATGGAGGTTCTGGCCGGGTACCACAAAAACCTTTTCGTCATCGGCGACCCGGATCAGGTCATTTACACCTGGCGGGGCGCGGATGTGAAATTCCTTCTGGAGTTCGACAAGAAATTCCCCGGCACAAAAACCGTTTTGATGACGGAGAATTACCGCTCCACGCCGGAGATCCTGGCGGCAGCCAACTCCCTGATCGACAGGAACGTCTTCCGAATGAAAAAGGATCTGACCCCTACCCTGCCCTCCGGGCCGCGGGTGGTCTGCCACGAGGCCAGGACATCCGAGGCCGAGGCCGCCTTCATCGCCGGGGAGATCGAACGGCTCCACGGCCAGGGCGTGCCGTACCGGGACATGACGGTGCTGTACCGCTCCCATTTTGTGACCCGGGCCCTGGAGGAGGTCTTTTTAAAGGAAAAGCTCCCCTATACCATCTACTCCGGCGTCCAGTTCTTCGATCGGCGCGAGATCAAGGACGCCCTCTCCTACCTGCGAATGGCGGCGTACCGGGACGATCTGTCCTTCACCCGCGTGGTCAACGTCCCCAAGCGGAACCTGGGCCAGCGCCGGATGGAGGCCCTGCGGGCCGCCGCCGTCCAGCGGGGCTGTTCCCTCTTTGAGGCGCTGAAGCTGTCAGTGGACGACGAGCTTTTCAAGGGCACAAAAGCGCGGCAGTTCATCTCCCTCATCGAGACGTACGGCGCCAATTACACCGGCCGGCCGGTGTCCGAGGTGCTCTCCGCCATTCTCAGCGACTCCGGCTACGAGCGGATGCTGCGCACTGAGGGGGCCCAGGAGCGGCTGGACAACCTGGCGGAGCTGAAGCAGTCGGTGTACGACTTCGAGGTGAGCTGCGGCGAGGAATGTACCCTGGAGCACTATCTCAATCATGTGGCGCTGTTCACCAATCAGGACGCCGGCGACGCAGGCGACAAGGTGAAGCTGATGACCGTCCACGCCGCCAAGGGACTGGAATTCCCCTATGTGTTCCTCTGCTCCATGAACGAGGGGGTTTTCCCCTCCAAAAAGACAAACACCCGGCCCCGGATGGAGGAGGAGCGGCGTCTCGCCTTTGTGGCCATGACGCGGGCGGAGAAGGCGCTCTATCTCACGGGCGCCCAGGGGCGCAATCTGGACGGTTCGCCCCGCTACCCCTCCCGCTTCGTGCTGGACATCGACCCCGCGCTTCTGGACTTTACCGAGCCGCTCCGGGAGGGGCTCATCCGCGAGGCCAGGGCGTATTTTGAGGCCAGCGACGCGCGCCTCGCCGCCGGGGAGACGCAAAGCGCCTTTGCCGTGGGGGACAGGGTGCTCCACTCGGTCTTTGGGCCGGGGGAGATCCTGGCGCTGGACACGGACAAGGCCGCCTATATTATTAAATTTGACGGAATCGGCACCCCCAGAGCCATTGCTTTTCGGGTAAAACTGGAAAAGTTGTAAAATTTCATGAAAACACTGGATTTTTCGTGAAAGGTGAGTATAATATTTATTTGGAACTTGGATTAATACGTTAAAGTATATCATTTTGCGAGGTGGGTTACATATGATCACATCCGACTTGTACGGAAAGCTCTCCGACGGGCGCGAGGTACGCAGGTTCACCATTGCCAACAAGAAGGGCGAGTATGTGCAGATCCTGGAGTACGGCGCCATCATCCACTCCATCGTGGTGCTGGATCGAAACGGCGATCTGGGCGACGTGGTGCTGGGCTGTGAGTCCGGCGAGCGCATTGAGGGCTTTGGCCGGGCGGGCCGCGTCATCGGCCGGGTGGCCAACCGGATCAAGCGCGGCCGGTTCACCATCAACGGCGTCAAGTACAAGCTCAAATGCAACGAGGGAAAGAATTTCCTCCACGGCGCCGACGACGACTACGGCAAGAAACTCTGGACGGGCCGCATCGAGGGCGAAAGCGTGGTGCTCAACTACTTCGACAACGACACCGTGGGCTTTAAGTGCGGCGTGGCCGCCCAGGTTAGATACCGCTTTGACGATATGAGCCGTCTCACCATCGAGTACGACTTCACCGCCCAGGGCGATACGGTGATCAACCCCACCAACCACGCCTATTTCGATCTGTCCGGCACCGGCGATGTGCGGGATCACGACCTGTGGATCGGCGCTTCTTATCGAGTCCACAAGGACGAGGAGGGCCTTCCCGACGGCGGTCTTGTCCCCGTCAATGGCACGGCGGCGGATTTCACCTACCTGCGCTGCGTGCGGGAGGCCATGAAGTACGGCGGGGACTATTTCGGCGACGGCCCCGTCAGCTACGACGAGTTCTATCTGCTGGATAAGCAGGAGTCCGGCAAGCCCGTGGCGGATCTCTACAGCTACAACGTGGGCCGCGGCATGAGGACTTATACCGACATGCCCGCCATGGTGCTCTATACCGACCCCGGCGCCAAGCAGGAGACGGGCAAGAACGGCCGGGAGCTGGGCCCCTACTGCGGCATCTGCCTGGAGACGGGCTTTGTCCCCAACGCCGTCAATCTGCCGGAGTTCGACTCCCCCGTGGTCAGGCAGGGCGCGTCCCTGAGATCCACCACGGTGTATGAGTTCTATACACGGTAATCTATTTGGAAAAAGCTGCACGCGGAGCAGAAAAGCTCCGCGTGTTTTTTTTGTCTGTCCCCGCCGCTTCTACCCTGTCCCGCTTCCACATAGATTTAAGAAAGTTAACTAAAGGGGGGACGCGGGTGACGGAATGGCTTTGGGGTGCGCCCACGGCGGCGGCCATCGCCCTGGCGGCATTCTTTGTCTCGGGGAAGCTCCGGTTCGTCCAGGTGAGAGGCTTCAGGACGGCCCTGAAAAGCTGTCTTTCCGGCGTGGGAAAAGGGGACGGCGGACACGGCACCTCCCCGCTGGAGGCGGTCTGTACCGCTCTGGCGGGGACTGTGGGCACCGGCAACATCGTGGGGGTGGCGGTGGCCCTCAGCATGGGCGGGCCGGGGGCGGTCTTTTGGATGTGGGTGTCGGCGTTTTTGGGGATGGGCCTGAAATATGCCGAGATCTGGCTGGCCGTCCGCTACCGGGAGAGACGCGGGGAGGAGTACGCCGGCGGGCCCATGTACGCCGTCAAAAATGGCCTGGGCCGGCCGTTTCTGCCGCTGGCCTACGCCTTCGCCCTCTTCGGGGCGCTGGCCTCCTTCGGCACCGGAAACATGCTGCAGGTGTCCTCCGTGATGACGCTGACGGCAGCGGGGCCAGTGCCGGCGCCGCTTCTGGGCGCGGGGTTGGCGGCTCTGGTGCTCCTGACCTGCCGGGGCGGGGCCAGGGGGCGGGGACGGACGGCGTCGTTCCTGGTGCCCCTGATGGCGGCGGTGTACGCGCTGGCGTGTCTGGGGGTCATCGGGGCGAATATCCGGCGGCTCCCCGGGGCAGTTTTCTCCATTTTTCAGGGCGCCTTCGGGCGCGATCCCCTGCTGGGGGGTACCGCCGGGGCGGCGCTGTCCTGGGGCTTCCGGCGGGGCCTTTTCTCCAACGAGGCGGGCCTGGGCTCCTCCCCCATCGCCCACGCCTCCGCCGTGACGGAGAGCCCGGAAAAGCAGGCCCTCTACGGGATCTTCGAGGTGTTTGCCGACACGGTCATCCTCTGCACCCTGACGGCGCTGACGATCCTGACGGCGGGCGTACCGATCCCCCTGGGGGCCCCCGCCGGGGCCGCGCTGGTGTCCGCGGCCCTGAGCTCCGTCTATGGCGGGGCAATCTCCGGGGCGTTTCTCTCCGTCTCCCTCACCCTGTTCGCCTTCTCCAGCATCGTCAGCTGGTCGCTGTACGGCGAACGGTGCGTGGAGTACCTGGCGGGGCCGTCCCTCTGCCCCGTCTACCGAATGTCCTTCGCGGCGGCCACGTTTCTGGCGTCCATGGTAAGCTTTCCGTCCATCCTCGCCTTTTCCGACGCCTCAGCCTTTTTCATGATGGCGGCGAATCTGACAGCCGTGTGTATCCTCACCGGGAGGGGCAAATGCGGCGGCGGCAAGCTCCCCTGAAGGGCGCGAAAGCGGGCCGGAAAAAGCCGGCCCGTCAAGCTGTATTGAAAAAATCAGATCATTTCATCAGCAGGCTCACGGCGTGGGGGATCACACGGATATCGGCGCTCCCCTGCCAATCCGCCCGCTCCCCGTCCAGCGTCCAGGGCTCGCCGTCGGCGGAGGTGATCTTCAGGCTGGGCACGGAGACGAAGGTCATACCCTCGGCGGTGAGGTCGGCGGTGCGCAGGGCGCGAATATAGCCGTGCAGCTGCAAGGGGGTCTTCTCCTTCTCCACCAGCAGCAGCTCAAAGAGGCCGTCGGACAGGCTCACCCTGTCCTCGCCCAGGCTGACGACGCCGCCCAGCTTCCGGGAATTGCTGACCACGCAGGCCAGATACTCCCCCTCGTAGACCTTGTCCCCCGCCTCGATCCTCAGAGGGATGGGATGGACGGTGGGCACCTCGCGGATCCCCTCCAGCACGTAGGCCAAAAAGCCCAGGGTGTTTTTCATGTCCTGGGGCGTCTCGTAGCAGGTGCGGGAAAAGATGCCAAGCAGGCCCACGTCCATGAATATGCGCCCGTTGAAGCTGCCCACGTCGATGGGGTGGGGCGTCCCGTGGAGGATCCCCTCCAGGGCCTCGCCGATGTCCGTGGGGATGCCCAGGGAGGCGGCGAAGTCGTTGGTGGAGCCCAGGGGGATATAGCCGATGGGCATGGTGAGGCCGGCGGCCATGACGCCGCTGATCACCTCGTTGAGGGTGCCGTCCCCGCCGGTGCAGAGGAGCAGGTCGTATCCGCCCGCCTGGGCCGCCAGCTCCGTGGCGTGGCCACGGTGCATGGTCAGCGCCACGGTGGGGATATACCCGGCGCCGGTCAGTCTGTCCACAATGGTAAAAAGCTCCGTCTGGATCCGCTGTTTGCCGGACTTGGGATTGGCGATCAGCAGTGTTTTTTTCATAAGATGACCTCCATACCGTATTTGTAAGGCACAAGCCCCATTTTCTCATAAAACGCCCTGGCGCCGGGGTTGCACTCCCACACGTTCAGGGTCACGTTGTAGCACCCGATGGACTTGGCCCAGGCCCGCACATATTCATAGACGGCCCTGCCCACGCCCCGGCCCCGGGCGTACTCAAAGACGCAAATGTCGTCGATGTAGCAGGTCAGGATAGGCGTCATGACGTTCTCGCCGGCGTGATCCTCCAGCATACAGAAGGCGTAGCCCAGAACGCCGTCCCTCTCGTCGTCAAAGACAAAAACGGGCCGTTTGTCGTCCTCCAGGATCCGCTCCAGCTCCACGTCATAGTATTTCCTGCCGCCGTTTTTAAAAAGGTCGGGCCGGCCCCTGTGGTGGACAAGCTCCACCTGCTCCAAAAGCCTCCCGATGGCGGGTATATCCCGCTTTTCCGCGCGTCTGATCACCGTTTTCCGCCTCCAGGCACAAATTTCTTTTTGCAATTATAGCACTGTTGAACAAAAAAGGCAACAAAGCCCCGCACGATTTCTCTTGCAAATCCGCGGGGGAACCTGTATAATATGCTAAAAACATGTGAAAGGGGCTGTGTGTATGAAGCTGGCGGAGGCGCTCAAGGAACGGGCGGATCTGACGGTTCGGCTGGAGCAGCTGTGCACGCGGATGGCCAACAACTCTCAGGTGCAGGAGGGCGACAAGCCCGCCGAGGCGCCGGCGGCGCTGATGGAGGAATTCGACCGCTGTGCCGGCCGGCTGGAGGAGCTCATATGCCGCATCAATCTCACCAATTCCGCCACAATGGTGGACGGGGCACCGATGACGGCCCTGCTGGCCCGCCGGGACATTCTGAAAAAGCGCGTGGAGGCATACCGGCAGCTGGCCGAGCGGGCCGGCGCCGCCAATTTCCGTGTCTCCCGGGCGGAGATCAAGACCGTCTCCACCGTGGACGTGGCCGCCGTCCGCAAAAAGGCCGACGACCTGGCCCGGGAATTTCGGGAGCTGGACAACAGGATCCAGGCAGCCAACTGGGCATCGGAGCTGAAATAAGCGGCTGTTGGTAAGCTTTGCGGGGCGAATGTCAAACCTGAGTCTGCGGACTCCAAACAGGATGGTACCCGAGGGCAGGGCCGGGTTCGAATCCCGACTGCATTTATTTGCCCCATCGCGCACACGAGCACTGTTAAAGAATTACCGCGCACTACCACGACATTGACCGTAAAGCCAGGGTGGGATCGGGGAACCATAAGCCGCCCGGACGGGGGACGGACGCGACAGCCAAAGCGGCTTCCCCCGCCCTCCGCTCCGGCGACCGCGACGGCGCCGCCGCCCGATTTTGCGCGCCGCGCAGGGCTTTGCGAAAAAAGCGAAAAAAACTGAAAATAAAGCTTGCATTTTCGGAGGATGTATGCTATTATACTCAAGCACAAAATAATATCCGGGTGTGGCGAAGTTTGGTATCGCGCTTGAATGGGGTTCAAGAGGCCGCTGGTTCGAATCCAGTCACTCGGACCAAAAAAGCGACAGCGAAAGGCTGTCGCTTTTTTGGTTCGAGTGACACCTTTACATTCGAGGCGGGATCCTGACGGCCCCCTCGGGCTCCCCGCCCTCCGAGAGGCTTGGGCATGGGGGATTTTCGTAATTTCGTGGGATATGAGGCGTTACGATGGGACAGCTTACGGACTACAATTTCATCATGGCCCTGCTGGGCAGGCACGGGTTCCACTTTTCCAAGGCAAAGGGGCAGAATTTTCTGGTGGCCTCCTGGGTGCCGGAGCGGATCGCGGCGGAGTCCGGGGCGGACGCGCGTTCGGGCATCCTGGAGATCGGGCCGGGGGTGGGGTGCCTCACGGCGGAGCTGGCCAAACGGGCCGGGCAGGTGCTGGCGCTGGAGATCGATTCGCGCCTCATGCCGGTGCTGGCGGAGACGGTAGGGGATCTGGACAACGTGGCCGTCCTCAACGGGGACGTGATGGACGCGGATCTCGCCGCGCTGGTCAGCGCGCATTTCGCGGGCCTCTCCCCCGCCGTGTGCGCCAATCTGCCCTACAACATTACGACGCCGGTGCTGACAAAGCTGATCTCCTCCGGGCTCTTTTCCACAATCACTGTGATGATCCAGCGGGAGGTGGCCCGGCGGATCTGCGCCGCCCCCGGCACGGAGGATTACGGGGCCTTTGGGATCTTTGTGGATTTTTATACCCGGCCCCGGCTGCTCTTCGACGTGCCGCCGGACTGCTTCGAGCCCCGGCCCAAGGTCACAAGCTCGGTGATCCGGCTGGAAAAGCGGGACAGGCCGGCAGCGGCGGTGGACGAGAAGCTCTTTTTCCAGATCGTCCGGGCGGCCTTCAACCAGCGGCGCAAGACCCTGGTGAACGCCCTGGCCTCCGGCTTTTCCGACCGGCTGGAGAAGGCGCAGATCGCCGAATGTATCGCCGCCTGCGGATTTTCGGAGACGGTGCGGGGCGAGACGCTGTCCATCGAGGAATTCGCGCGGCTCACCCAGGAGATCGGGAGGGCGCTCAAATGATCCTGCCGGAGGAATTTTACCGCCGGGACACGCTGACGGTGGCCAGGGAGCTCATCGGCTGTACCCTGATCTCCCGCGTGGACGGCCAGGAGGCGCGAGGGCGGATCGTGGAGGCGGAGGCATATCGCGGGCCGCTGGATCCCGCCGCCCACTCCTACCGGGGCCGCACCCAGCGCGTCCGGGCGCTTTATGAGGGGAAGGGTCTGGCGTATATCTACCTCATCTACGGCATGTACTGGTGCCTGAACCTCTCCTGTGGGCAGGAGGGCGACCCGGACTGCGTGCTCCTGCGGGCGCTGGAGCCGCTGGAGGGCGTCGATGTGATGGCCCGGCGGCGCGGGACGGAGAAGCTATCCGCTCTCTGCTCCGGCCCCGGCAAGCTGTGCAGGGCGCTGGGGATCACCAGGGAGCAGTACGGCGTCCCGGTCTACTCCCCCGATTCCCCGCTCACCGTGGAGGCGGGAGAGGCGGGACTTCCCGTGGAAGTCTCCCCCAGGATCAACATCGACTACGCCGGGGACGCAAAGGAATGGCTCTGGCGATTCACGCTTTCCGGAAATCCATATATTTCAAAACGGCCCTGACACAACATTTTGTGGAAGGGCCGTTTTTTCTGCAAGAAAAAATAGATCAAAATTTCAAATTTCTTCGTTTATTATTTGTCATGTGTGACATTGAAACTTTTCGCCCGTTTCGTGTAAGATATATATAGAGAAATTTGTATCTCTATAAGGAGGTTTATGCCATGTACACCAAAAACAAGGCGGTTCTCAGCTGGATCGACGAGATGACCGCGCTGACAAAGCCCGACAAAATCGTCTGGATCGACGGCAGCGAGGAGCAGCTGGAATCCCTCCGCCAGGAGGGCTACAAGACCGGCGAGCTTGTGAAGCTCAACAGTGAGGAGCTTCCCGGCTGTGTCTATCACCGCTCCGCCGTCAATGACGTGGCCCGCGTGGAGGATCGCACCTTCATCTGCTGCGAGAAGAAGGAGGACGCCGGCCCCACCAACAACTGGATGGATCCCAAAGAGATGAAAACCATGCTCTACGGCATCTACGACGGCTCCATGAAGGGCCGCACCATGTACGTCATCCCCTACTCCATGTCCATCGTGGGCTCTCCCTTTGCCAAGTACGGAATCGAGCTCACCGACTCCATCTACGTGGTCATCTCCATGGCCATTATGACCCGCGTGGGCCTGGACGTCTACGACGCCCTGGGCGACAGCCCCGACTTCATCAAGGGCCTCCACGCCAAGGCGGATCTGGATCCTGAGAAGCGCTACATCGTCCACTTCCCCCAGGAGAACCTGATCATGTCCGTCAACTCCGGCTACGGCGGAAACGTGCTGCTGGGCAAGAAGTGCTTCGCCCTGCGCATCGCCTCCTGCCTGGGCCGCGACGAGGGCTGGATGGCCGAGCACATGCTGATCCTGGGTGTGGAGTTCCCCAACGGCGAAGTCCACTACATCTCCGCCGCCTTCCCCTCCGCCTGCGGCAAGACCAACCTGGCCATGCTGATCCCCCCCGAGGGATACCGGGCCAAGGGCTACAAGGTCTGGACTGTGGGCGACGACATCGCCTGGATCCGTCCGGGCCCCGACGGCCGTCTGTGGGCCGTGAACCCGGAGAACGGCTTCTTCGGCGTGGCCCCCGGCACCTCCATGAAGTCCAACCCCAACGC